>JAUWDN010000165.1 GCA_030608765.1 Promethearchaeota archaeon | reverse complement strand
TTTAATGTAGGAAAATGTAACAAATTTAGTAAAAAGTTGTTGAATGAAACTTGAAATACACTTAAAAGGATAATTAAATTTGGTAAATATGTATCCCAAGATAAAAGATCACTATAAAATTTTGTTTAGGGTTGAGAGATATATATGGAGTTGAGCGAAACTAATCTATCAAATTCTGATTTACCAGATTCAGATTTAAAAAAATCAGAAGCGAACGAAGTGTTAGAATTAGACTTGTATGATGAAGATCGTCAGTCCCTCATGAATGATTCAAACGATCAAATCGAAAAGGTAGTTAAAGCACTCTCTTCAGCAACAAGGCGCCTGATCCTTCTCCAAATACAAACCTCAAATGAAGGGATGGATGTTTCTAACATCGCTTCAATTTTAAACATGACAGAAGCCAATATATCGGCGCAAATTAAAAAACTTCAAGAAGCAGGATTAATCTATTGCGATTATTGTTCTGGGAATCACGGAGTAAGGAAAATAAGTAAATTAAAATTCGACAAAATAATCTTAAATTTATAATACTTAGACTTTTTTTATCGAGATTTCAACAAGAAGTAAGGCTATTCCTGTTGGAAGTTAGAAATTAAAACATTTTTAATTTTTTCAAAGTGCCCTAAATTAACTGATAAGAGGTCGTTTAATGCATCGCTTAATCCCGCTCTTTCGATCTTTTCAACTATTCTAAAATATGGACTCTTCTTAAGAGTTTTTACAAGCGTTTTGTTTTCTTCTAGTTCACTTAACAAATAATCGCTACATTCTATTTCTTCGAGATTCAAAATTCTTTGTATAATCGATAATAACATCGTGTCAAAAGTAACTCTTAATATAATTTCTCTATCAAAATCTTTTCCAAACTGAAAAAGATAATTCTTAAGCAGAGATATTGATTCTTTAAATAACTTCATGGAATCGAGCCCAAGACTTTCAATTCTGACCTTAAATTCTAAATTTCCAGTGGCAGTTAAGCATATTGCCGATACGGTTTGATATTCCGCTACGAAATGAATGAATCTAGCCCTCGCGTTCATTACTGTGTCTTTAGAATCTACGTCTTTTAATATATCATCAAGGTTATTTAACGATTTTTTAAAATATGTGGAAACAGTGTAAAATTTATCGGCAGCAGCTTCAAATTCTTTATTAATAAGTAATTGTTGGGCCTTTCTTTCATCTTGTTCATAAAGGTCGTCGAATTTATTTAAGATCATAACTGCTTTTAAAATCAATTGTTTTCCTAAATCTTTTGTTATTGGGGACTTTTCGAACGCTTGACCTGCTTCTAATAAAAGAATTGAGGCTAAACTGTTATATTCTTCTGGATCAGATATTAAAAAATAATCCGAAGCTTTTTTCCAACTTTCTCCAGCAGTTTCCCAATCTTTCATTCTAAAAGAAATATTTCCTAATTGAATTAATAACTTTGCCGATATCTCGTATAATTTTAATTCTTCTGTTTTTCGAATTATCGATTTTAATCGATATGTTGCTTGAATGTTGTTTCTAAATTGAGAAATAATGCGAGTTATTCTAATGTATAATTCATCTAATTTAAGATAACTACCTAAATCGAGATAAATTTGTGCTGCTTTCTCATATTCTTTTATTGCCGTATCCCCTTCTCCTTTATCGACTAAAGTTTCAGCATAATCAATTATTTTGATCGCTTCAACTTCTTTTTCTTCTTTTTCGTCGTTGTTATACATGATTAGAGTCACGCTTTTAGTTATAGATTAATGTGATCTTATTAACTAGTAAACCTAATTAAGTAATCTTTAAGCTATGTTACTTTAGTTATTTTATACAATTAACCTTATTTAAATTTTGATACTAAATTATTGCACAAAATTTAATGTCTATAAATTATCAAAGAGTCTAATATTGTTGTTTTTCATCACATTTTTTAGCGCTATAGCTTGATAAACTGACGCAAAACACTCCTTTGCGTCTTCTATCGCCCCATAAAATATAAAGTTAGAGTACCAAGAGGCTATAAACATTATGCTTGCTTTTCGGTACTTAGTGTGAAATTTTTGATTCAGTCTAGGTGAAGAATATTTAAAAAGGAAAAGTGTAGGTGCCGTGCCAACAGGAAGTTTAAGAGAATTACTAACCATTTGTTGTGTGTCAAGGATATGTGAAAAGCTTTCAATATCAATAACACCTCCATCGATCCAGATTTTTTCTATTCCAATTTGTTTCAATCCATCTATAATACTAACATTTCCAGGTTGGTTTTTTCCTGTAATGTAGCTATACCTTTGTGTCGAACTCATGTGGTTTGAACCAAGAACTAAAACAACAACAGAAGTTATTTTATTTTTTTTTAAGAGCTCAATTTCCTTTTTATTTTTGAGATTTGATATGGAATTATAAACATATTCTTCTGATTTGATACCGTTTTCATTTAAATATTCAATTCCCGCAATTTTTGCATCGAAGCTACCACCTAAAACAAACGGGGGATCGTAGTATTCAAAATAAAAATCTAGATATTTTACCATAGCTTCGGGCGTAACGGCAGATATTTCAACTAGATCTGAGAGTTTGTATTGATTTGCTAAGCTTTTTTGAGCATCAATTCTTTTCTTTGCCTTGCTTACATCAAACTGGCGCTCATCCCTCCTATCGACGAGTGTTTGACCTTGATAAAACATAGTTCCGATCAAAATAGGGGGTATTGTAAAATTACCAAACCCTAATTTAGCGTTACCATATAAAAAATAATCTTCATTCATATTTGGTTCACTAATATTTGTAGATAATATTTGTAAGAGTGATTCAAAAAATAAGATTGCGATTAGAATTGATGCAGTTTTACTCCACAATTTTTACATCGACTGTCATTTATTAGCGAAAAGCATGACTCGTGATATAAAGTTTTACAATTATCGCACCTTAAAATGTTTTGTCCTGCTTCAAATATAAAATTACACACCGGGCACGAGCTGAACATCGCATCAGAATCTAACTCACTAAATTTGACTGGATCAACATGAGAGATTTCAGGTGGTTCGGGCTCTTTTTTAGCTTTTATCATTGGCTTGGCAAGAGAGGTGAGCTTTTGAATTTGAGACACTTCAGTCGGAATCCTTAACAAATAAAAGCAATGAGGACATCGAACTGATCCAGCTTGTTTCATTTTTTTGTCTTTTTGGGAATTAGCCCAAGAAGATAAACAATGAATATGATAGGGGGTTTGGCAGTTAGGACAATAACGACCACTAACATAAAACGAACTTTTCGTATAGGGATTTACGTCAGAAAAACAGATCGAGCACTTTTTATAATCTGCTAAACCTCTAATCTGTAATAAGCGCTGCTCTTGGTCCTTGGTTAAATCTTGAACACGCAAAAGATCGGCCGCTATTTTTCTAAGAAAAGCAGGATTTTCGATTATTGAAGTAGCCCCATCACCATATGTTTTTATATTTGAGATTGCTAAGTTGTGTGCTGCCTGTAATAACGATTGTTCGTCTTTATTGTAATAGTAATTGCCCCCTGTGAGATCACTCATTCTTTTTAATGTATTAAGAGTAGAAAGTTGGCCTAAACGAAATGAATCTATTTTTATACTTAAACCTTGAGCCAAGCGAGCCATTTTTAAAGGATCAACTGACGTCTTAGTGAAGTTTCCATCAGAAATAATAAGAATACGAGGTGTTTTAGCCTGGATTTTACGTAATTCTGAAATAATCAATTTAATTGAGAGTCCTAAAGCCTCTCCCATTGCAGACTTCCCTGAGACTTCCAAAGAATCAAGAGCTTCGAAAATTTTACGCGCACTATTTGTAAAAGCAATAATCTTTTTTGGTTTATTTGAAAAATTAACCACCGCAAAAGCACTTGAAGAATCTTCAGCAAACCTTTCGTTTATTAACTTTTTTACGGCATCTACGCTACTTTGCAAGCGATTTGGTTTATAATCTGCTCGGTACATAGATCTAGATGTGTCAATGCAGATAACGATGTTTTCCGGGTGCCGTTCAGACAATATCAAATACCCTTTATGCTTTTACAAAAGCCCTTATTTATTTCTAAAATTTATATGATACAATTATAATAAATAATTATGTTTTTACAGAAAACTAAAATTTTATATAAACTAAAATTTACTATAAAATAAAGTTATATTAGAATTTAAGTAAAATTGATATTAAATCCGATGTATCATGTCTGAAGAGGAGACTAAAAGACTTGTGATTAAAGATTTTTTCAAGAGTTCAGTTATTATTAATGAATTAGATGAAGCATTAAAATTCAAACTAGATACGTTAATTGGGATAGATCAAATTTCTGCTGAAAAATTAATTGATAACAATGTTAACAATATAGAGGAGTTAGCACATTTATCTTTGGAAAGCCTTCCTAGTATTAAAGAAATACCTAATAAGATCCTTACAAAATGGGTTAGG
>JAUWDN010000178.1 GCA_030608765.1 Promethearchaeota archaeon | reverse complement strand
TTATATTCTGTAAAGTAAAATACAAGCCAAAATCCAATGAAGAGTAATACCCATATTATTTGAAATATTGCTATTATAATATTTAACAAATTTTCCACCTCTGTTTAAAATTTTATATATCTGATTTAAAATAATGTGCTGGAACTCCAACTTCTGTAATTCCCCCATCTACTATGAAGTTATGACCTGTGATAAAATTAGATGCTGGTGAAGCTAAGAAAACAGAAACATTAACAACATCTTCTATTGTGCCATATCTATTTAATGGTGTTTTCACATGACCTTCATCCATCGTCATTTTCATTGCATCTAAATTGTTCCTATATGCTCCTGTTAAATGATATCCCGGTGAAATAGCATTAACAGTTATTTTTGGGGCTAAACTTTGGGCAAATAATTGCATCATTGCGATTACACCAGTTTTACTTATAGAATATACTGGTATTCCCCCATCTACCTTTACACCTGCTATTGAAGCTGTATGAATAACTTTTCCCGCTAGTGGTTCAAATTTTTGCTTTTTCATTTTTTTACATATTTCTTTTGCGACTATCCATTGTCCTTTTAGATTAAGAGCTATAGTTTTGTCAAAAATATCTTCTTTAACTCTTAATATATCATAAAACCCAAACCCTCCACCTGCATTGTTATTTAGTATATAAATGTTATCCAATTCATTGAAAGCTTGTTTTGCCATATTTTGAACTTGATCTGATTCTGTTACGTCACATAAAATGGGGATAACATTTCGACCTGTTTCGTGTTTAACTTTTTTAGTAGTTTCCTCTAATAACTCTTCATTAATATCTACTAATACTAAATCTGCTCCTCTTTGTCCATAAGCAAACGCAAAACCTCTTCCAAAACCACTGGCTCCTCCAGTTATTAAAACTCCCTTCCCATCTAAAAATTTTTCGTTCATAATAAATCATCATTTTAATTTATTTTATATGTTTTATTTTGTCTTTCATTCTTTTATAATTTTAATTCTAAAAAAACTAGAAGCAAATATTTATTATTATAGCTCATTTAAAGATTTAATATAGAAAACTCAAGTGATTAAAAAAATGGTAGACAAGATTATACCCTTTCTAATCAACGTAGGGGAAGTAATTCCAGCTCGCTCCAAGGCTACAATGTTAGATGAGATGGCAATGGCACTAAACGAGTGCATAAACATTTATGGAAAGGCTATCAAAAAACTCGGCAAGATTAACAGAATTTCTATGTGCTTTTGGCCCGTGCGTTTAGTTCCTTTAAGCGAAACTCGCGCATGTGTTTGTAGTTATTTGTTGAATAAACAAGAGAAATTAAACGTTGGTAAGTTCTCACAAACACCTCCCAACCCAGATAATGTTATTCAAGGTGCTGACCCTATTTCTTTTTTAAGTTCATTAGCTTCTTATAATAGTACTTACCTAAAAAAACCTAAGAATTATAAAAGAGGTACAGTTATTCAAGAAGCTCTTTTTAGTGCTAGTGAGATCGATTATTTCAAAAACTTTTTCTTGAATCAATATAATATTGGTTCATTTAATGAGCCATATTTTCTTCTAGAGGGGGGACCTATCCCAAAAAGCATTAATCAAGCGAAAATAGTCCCAGAAGTATTTGAATTTATCTCTCAAAGAGATATGGGTATGCTAGATAATTATGGACAAACAATTATAAAATTGTGCGATAGATTTATTAAACGGGGCACTCAAGAAACTGACAATTTGAGAAATCGAAAAATCGATACCAGCGAAGAGGAAAAACAATTAGCTCAAATAACAAGAGAATTAGAGGTAGAGAAGTCGCGAAAAATAGAAAAATCTCCTGAAGAATTAGTCAAGAGTGGAAAATATAAACTTAGCGATAAAACGGGTGACCTATATAATAACCTTAGCGCTACAAAAAATTCTGTTGATAGATTAAAAAACGCGGTCAATAAAAACGATCTATTTGAAGCAGAAGGTGCATTAAATGACGTAAATATTAAATACAAGGATTTAGGGAATACAATTAGCAGATACCAATCTGAATTAGCTCAAATAAGAAAGAACGTGCAACGAGAGCTAAGTGATTTAGAAAAAACAAAGCAACAGAAAGTAAGAGAACTCGAGAGGAAAAAGTCTGAAGTTGAGAGCAAAATTCAAACAAAACATAGTGAACTTAGCAGCGATCTTACCTCAGCTGAAGATACAGTCGCAAGAATCAAACAGGAAAAACAATCTTGCTTAGATAACATAGAGAAAATTAAAGACATTGAGATGACTAACGTACAAAACTTCTTTAAAACTTATTCTATTGAGATCAAAACCAAGGATGTTGTTGTAGGAGTACCTATGTTCATTTTCTATTTCATAGACCCAAACACTCGTAGAACAACTGAAAGAGCTCCGGTTTTCCCGATATTAATTGAACATGGCAAAATTCATAGAACAAAAGTAACTGATTCCTTTAGAACTAAGTTAAGGGATTTAATGAATAAGGACAATGCTATGATAAACTTAGTTGAGAAAGGTGGAGAAACCGGCAACTTAATGGAAATTAAAAATCTGGACAGTAAACTTGAAGAAGCGATCAATGACTTGCGTATTAGAAAAGTGTTAGGCAAAAAAGAAGCCGATAGAGATAAAGACATAATTTATAATTTAGTGTGGTAACCCGATTTTTTACTCTTTTTTTTTATTTGTTTTTTAGTTCAAGTTCCTACATAATTCATTTTTTGTCCGCAGCACTCTGGAATTGGCTGATAACCACACTCTTCTGACTTACAACAGCATAACATATAGTTATCCTTTACCATCATCGATTGCTCGCAACACACCGGCACACTTGTCTCATTTCCGCAAATATCACATTTTAATTTAGGTATTATAATCAACTCTAATTCTTATATTTCTTAACTTTAAGATGAGGTTTTGAATAGAAAAAAGCTTGTTTTATGAAAAATAAATAGCATTCATATCTCTATTTTAAAAAAAAGGTTCTGTCCTAAAATGATTGTGAACTTTTAGAACTATATCAATTATTGAATTTCATTTAAAAATTTTCAATAATTATCATTCTTACTTATTTACATTTCAGAAATGAATGGAGATTAAATGTGGTAAACAAATTAAATTTAGATAATTCTAATAAATTGTATGAAGAGGCATTAGATTTAATTCCTGGAGCGATTTTAGGAATCCGAAGGCCTTATAACTTTGTTGAGGGCGAGTATCCTATATTTTTTGAGACTGCTAAGGGGGGGAAAGTAATCGATGTTGATGGAAACGAATATTTGGATATGCTATGCGCCTACGGACCTATTATTATAGGGCATAGGGAAGATGAAATCGATAATGCTGTCGTCGATCAAATTAAAAACAAGGGTTTCTGCATGTCCTTAACCCAACAAATACAAAACAAGCTAGCTAAGAAGTTAAGAGCGTTGATACCCTGCTGTGAGAAGATGGTATTTGTAAAAACTGGTTCTGATGCTACTACGATTGGTATTCGCGTTGCTCGTGGCTATACAAAACGAGAGAAAGTCTTACGATGTGGTTACCATGGTTGGCATTCTTGGTGCGTCGAAGGAAAAGGTGGAATTCCCGAAAAACTCTACGAAGACGTCCATGAATTTGAATATAATGACCTTGATAAAGTAACTAAAATGATGCAAGAATATGGCAACGAAGTAGCTGCCATAATTCTTACCCCTATTAACCATCCAGGAGCTCACGAATTAGAAATGCCAAAACCCGGCTTTTTAGAAGGACTTCGTGAATTAGTAGATAAACACGGCTCTATTTTAATATTTGATGAAATCCGCACAGGTTTTAGAGTCAATCTCGGGGGTGCTCAGAAAGAGCTAGGCGTAATACCCGATCTCGGAGCTTTCGGTAAGGCTATGGCTAACGGATATCCTATTAGCTTCCTTGGAGGTAAAAAAGAGATAATGGATACACTCATTGAAGAAGTTTTTCTAAGTTCGACTTTCTTTCCAAATAGTGTACCTCAAGTAGCCGCACTTAAGACCATAGAAATCATGGAGCGGGAAGATGTATTAGGTAGCATTCGCAAAAAAGGTAAGAAATTTGGAAAAGAAGTTAATGAAATCATTGAAGATAGTGGTGTTCCATGTACGTTCTCAGGAGGACCATGGATGCCGTATATAACTTTTAACCCTGATCCGAACCACTTATATCGGAAACTAAGAGAAGAGTTTTA
>JAUWDN010000135.1 GCA_030608765.1 Promethearchaeota archaeon | reverse complement strand
CGAATTAATTGATATTATTGAAACAATTGCTGAAGCAACAATTCCCATCCGGGGATTATTAGAAAGGGGTATAACTTCACGCGAAATCGAACAAAGATTAGAAATTAAAAGTGTTAGTAAACAGACCATAAATTTATATGGCGAATCTCAAATTCACGAGGATGTGTTAACACATAGTATTATACTAAAAGCACTCCAAGAAAGTGATGCTAATTACCTCTTTATTGCTTCTGAAGAAGCTGAACCTGTTTTAGGTAGTGGTAAGTTTGGTATTACAATCGACCCTGTAGATGGTTCTTCTAATGTTAAAGTAAATAGAACCGTAGGGACGATTGTGGGGATATATGATGAGTTGGGCTCAATAATCTGTAGCTTTTATGTTCTTTATGGAATTTACACTAACTTAGTTTTAGCTTTTAACGGTAAAGTTGTTGAATTCATTTTGGATACATCCCCTTACAGTATGACTTTCTATCACTACATCTATCAAGAATTAAAGAAATTACCCAACAACGCGGAAGATGGTATAAGATGCCTTGGAGGAAATTCAACAAAATGGTCTGATAAATTTAAAGCTTATGAACGAGCGCTAATTAATCGAAATTTTAAAGATCGATATAGTGGCAGTTTCGTTGGGGATTTACACGCAATTATCGCTTATGGCGGGATATATTCATATTTCCCCTCACCAAAAGCTAAAATACGCGTATATTATGAATGGCTTCCGTTAGCCTTTATCATTAAAAATTTAGAAGGAGTTTTTTTGGTTATTGGAAGTGTCGAAAACGCAGACGAAATTAAAACCATGGAATCTATTGAGCCATTAACGGTAGATAATGTTAATAAGATACATACGAGAATCTCTGGTGGTTTGTTAGGAAGCGAAAAGCCTGTAAACCTCTTCTACTCAATAAATTAATTAACTAGCGAAATTTAATTGGACAATATGAAAATTGAAAATCACCACTTAAGTAAGAACAGGTATATTACAAAACAAGAAGGTTCTGTGAAATTCTTATTACATGAGGGCGATAATGATACTATACCTTCTAAATCTATGAATGTTTTTTATAATAAAAGAATGGAAATTAACAGAGATATTTCAATCTTAGCAAATATAGCATATTATAATCTCTTTAGCCAAGATTCGCTAGTTGTAATAGATTCTATGGCGGCTTCTGGTATAGGGTCTATAAGATTATTAAAAAATTGTAAAAATGTTGAAAAAATATATTTAAACGATATTAATCCTGTTGCTGTTGAGTTAATTAAAAACAATTTAGAATTAAATGAAATCGAAACTAAGCAAGCAGAAGTATTAAATAAAGACGCTAACTTACTATTTTCTGAAATATCTCAAAATTCTAGCCCTCCAAATGTTATTTCGATCGATCCCTTTGGCACTCCTAATCTTTATATTGATTCTGCATTTAAAGCAATTAAAAAAGATAAAGGATTATTATGTATAACGGCTACAGATACCGCCGTGTTATTCGGTGTAAGACCAATGGCTTGTATAAGAAAATACATGTCTAAACCACTTCACACAGAATATTGTAAAGAAATTGGAGCACGGATATTAATATATTATATTTCAAGAATTGCTAATATTAATAATTTAGGAATAATTCCTCTGCTAACTTTTTATTCTAACCATTTTATAAGGATTTTCGTACTTACCTACAAAGGAAAGTCGAACATATTTAAGGATTTATCCAACAGTTATGGATACATTCTTCATTGTAAAAATTGTGGATATCGATCATCTATTAATGACAACATCTTAAAAGTTCCTCAGAAATGCCCTACATGTTTAATTAAAAAGCAATTATCGTATTCTGGACCTCTATGGATTAACGAATTACATCAAAAGGCTTTTTTAGAAGAATTGAATCAATTAAATGAGAAATTCAATTTTAATAGTAAAAATAGGATGAGAAAGATCCTTACATTCGCACTTAATGAAATAAACATGCCTATTTCATATTATAACATTCACAAAATATCTCAGCAATTAAAACTTTCGTCTATCCCCAAACTTGATGATTTAATTAAAATAATTGAGGAGAAAGGTTATAAAGCCTCAAGGACTCACTTTGATTTTATATCAATTAAAACAGATATGAAAATTGACGAATTAAAAAAAATTCTAAAAAGAATGAAAAAATAAATTAATACACAAACCATGCCAAGAAACGCAGAAGAACATAAGAAAGATGCCGTTTATAAGAAAGCTAAACGCGAAGGATATAGAGCCCGCTCTGCTTTTAAACTACTTGATATTCAAAATAGGTACAAAATATTTAAAAGAGTATTTTACATATTAGATTTAGGTAGTGCTCCGGGTTCGTGGTTGCAAGTAGCTAAGAAATACTCAGAAATAAATTTAACTAAATATGTCGACAGTTTCTATCACCGAGATCATTATAAAATTATGGGTGTAGATATCAAAAAGTTAACCGCCATTGAAAATATAGAAATTGTTAAAATGGATTTTACCACACCTGAGTTTCTTATTGAAGTAGGTAAATATTTTGAAGGAGAAAAACTTGACCTTATTCTATCTGATGCAAGTATTAACAAATCAGGAAATAAATTTAGTGACCAAGCAAGACAAACTAAGCTCTGCTTCAGTATTCTTGAGATTACAAAATTCCTCAAATTCAAAGGAAACTTTGTAATAAAAACATTTCAAGGAGCTGATTTTGATAGCTTTTATACAAAAATGAAGCGTAATTTTATGGTTGTTAAGAGTTTAAAGCCAAAATCATCAAATAAAAAGAGTAATGAAATCTATTTAATTGGATTAAAGAAAAGATAGTTGTTTTATTTTTTAATAACTTCTTCGAAATTTGTAATATAGGTTTTTCCTTCTAAAGATGTTCTTATCCAATCCGATAACCATGGGCAATGTTTCGGATTAAATTGATCAATATTTGTACTATTACATTTACCAAGAAAAGGACAAATTAAACACGGTTGATGTGAGAACATATCTAATATGAAATCATTTTTATTTTTATCAATCTTATGATCTTTTACCTTTACATCAAAAGTTTCATTCATGGAAATATGTTTTGTCCAAGAGGCTTCTTCTAACTCACGGGTTACAGTAATTTTAGACTGTAATGCTAAAATATCTAAAATTTTATCGAGTTCGACTTGTTCTTTATTTGTAATCTCTAATAATTCATCAAAAAGAATATCTTTTTTTTGCATGATATGTTTGAAAACTATTTGTTCCTCTTTCTTTAAACCACGCACGCCTTCTCGTTTTCTTTCTTCTATTCTTTCTAACCTTCTTTCAACGTCAGATTTTTCGTTTTCTTCTGAACCCTCAACCCTCTCTTTAACTTTACATTTGTGACGACTGAGATAAGCAAAACTATTTCCGCAATAAGGACAAACTTCTTTCTTTTTTTTTGCCATTTTAAAAGAGTGTAAATAATTTTATCTAAATTATATAAAAGCGAGCTTAAAATTAATATAATTAATAATCAATGTTTAATCACAAATTAAATTTACGATTTAATTTTTGCTAAAATTGTAAATTATTATAAAATCATGTTTTTAAAATTTATAATAATTAATATCTCGGACAACTTAATCGTTAAAAGATGAACTTAATCATGGCTAAATTGAAAAAACCAATTTTTATAGAAAAAAATAACATCATAAATGAGATCGAAAAACTAGACTTAAACTTGTATCAAATTTCTACTGGGTCAAAAAATGTTAATAAGGTCATTGGGGGCGGATTTCAATCGAGAAAAACATATGTGGTTTTTGGAGCAAATAAAACAGGAAAAACGCAATTATGTCATCAATTGTCAGTACTAGCTTTTCATAAATTTTTAAAATTGATTTATTTGGACACAGAAAACACGTTTCGCCCCGAAAGGATAAGAGAGTTAGCAGAAGCTAATAGTATTGACGGTGAAAAAGCTCTAAAGAATATTTTAGTTTCAAAAATTATGAGTAATACCGCCCTCTTATTAAAATTGAATGAGGTTGAAAGATTAATTAAAAAGAGTAATATTAGAATGCTTATTATTGACTCTATTAATAATTATTATAGATTGGAGCGTGGTGATAAAGAAGTTTCATTTTTTAAAACTAGATCAACATTTTTAAGAATTTTAGAAAAAATTAATGATCTTACTCAGAAACATAATTTAATCACAATTTTGACCGCTCAAATTGCCCCTAATTTTAATGAAAATGCAATTATAAGAGAGATCCCGGTCGGTATGCAGTATTTGAATCATTTTTTTTCTGAGTTTGTATATTTAAGTTATAAGGAAGAAGATATGAGTTACATTCATTTGTTAAACTCTCATTTATTACCCGAAAAGAAGCTACTATATAAGATTACTAAAAAAGGACTACAGGATTATAAAATTTAAAAACTACTTTCATAAAACCTTATTTTTGAACATTTCTAGAGTTAGATATTGGAGGTTAACTGTAGCAATTTTCGAATTAACAATGTAAACAGGATTTTTAATTGTAGTTAATAACCATTCAATTATTTGCAACCCATACTCTAACTTCTTTAGTTTAATTGGTTCCGCTATATGGTTTTTTTCTATCTCAAGTTTGCTGTATTTACCTACTATATCGTTAAAGTCCATGCCAATAAGATATAATTCATGGATAGGTAATAATAAGGAAGCAATAAAATATAAAATCCGGTCGCCATCGGTGAAACCACCCGGATTAATAATATTATAAGTCGGCTCTGCTTGGGTTGTTCCTATGATATTTGGAAAGTTTAATATTTTATTCTTGAAATATTTCAATCGTTTTTTATTATCTCCATGGGCGTGGACAATTATATACTTAGCCTTATCAAAATTCTCTTTTGTGATCCCATCTAAGTCTGTAAA
>JAUWDN010000142.1 GCA_030608765.1 Promethearchaeota archaeon | reverse complement strand
TCAAAACTTAAACGGGAAATTTTTGACAATGTTAAAAAGAGAAGATTAACTCCGCTCGAATTTACGATTATAGAACACATATTTAATAACCAAATAATCTCGGGTTATGATTTAATCAGGGTTTTAAACGAACATTTTGCGGGGACATGGGAAGCTAAATCTGGTACTATTTATCCGCTTCTATCCAAATTAAAGAGAGATGGATTTTTAAAGGTAAAGACCGTTAAAACTCAGGTTGGTCCACTTCGAAAGGTGTATTCTTTATCTGAAGCTGGAGAAGAAATTTTGAAAGTAAAGGTAAATAAAAATTTCTTAGACCAACTTAAGTTTGTTCGAAATGTTTTAGTTGAACTTTCTTCAATTTATATTAACTCATTTCCCGAAGAAGTAAAAAAAGAGAAAATCAAGGAAGTACAGAAGTTAATGAAGGAAATTACCGAATATGTAATTGAAACGATTCCTTCTTCAGTCGAATTTAAAATAAAATGTTTTAACTGCGGTTCTGAAGTAGTCCGAGAAGGAGCTAGTTTTTGTCCTTATTGTAGCGCTTCATTATTCAAGGAAGATAACAGTAAAGAAGGAGATACTAAAAAAAAGTAAAAAATATAAGATCAATCTTGAACTATAAATTTATTCGATCTCAATATTTAATTTCCTGAATATTTTGTCGAGCTCTTCGCTTGCTAAACTTTTTAAGATGGTTTTTAAAGGCGCTAAAACCTCGTCTTTCTGTGCCGTGCGATTCCGGCTAATTCGTCCTTCCTTGACTTCAAAACTACTTTGTGCCCACGATTCCTCGTCGTTAAAAGTAAACCAAATGTTTCGATAAGCACTTCCCTGCCCACCATCTCGCGCTAAGGGTTTCTCTTCGATTGGAACCTCAGGGTCTTGTAAATAACACCAGTCTAGTATTAACCACTCTAGTTTTCGTTCTGATTCTGGACGATCTGCCAAATATATACAATACGCGTGTCCTCCTAACTCTGAATCTGAAGGGGCGAAAACCGGATCAGCCATTACTTGAGCGGCACATACTTTTACTCTCCATGAAGGAACACCCGCATTAATTAACAGACTAGCGATGAGGATGGCCCCGTCCTCACAGTCTCCTATCTCTGATTGAATTGCTTCGAAGGGAAATAACCAGAATTCGGGACATTCTGACACGATATCGTCGTACTTATATTTTAGAAAATTGCATACGAAATTTTGGATCGTTAAAGCCGTTTCGTTTGAACTTTCTTTCCTTAGATTAAGTTGAGTTATAACGTGCCATAATATTGCGTCGTTATCCTTTATGAATGCTTTCACATCTACATCGATTTGTTTTTTGTACGATTCTCCTCTCAAAGCTCTTCCAGTGTAAATAATTGGCGCCTTTTTCCATTTGCTATCCCAATAATCTTGACCAAATTTACCATAATCTTTCTCGAATTTTTCAAAAGGCTTATAATTTTCTATAATCGGTATATCTGAGGAGGGACTTTGTTCAGGCGAGGGTTTTTTCTTAGGTGATGGCTTTTTTTTCGGTTTACCATCCTTTTTTGGCACTTCTGCTAAACTTTTTGCACTTTTAGTCCACTCTTCTACGTTTTTAAGAGTTGGAAGCTTTGTTAGGACTTTTGGATTGTCTTTCTTTAACTGTTTTAACTTTTCAACTGTGTTTTTAGAATTTCTGTAAGCAAATTCTTTGACAGAATCGATACCTATTAGATTTAGAGCGTTAGCTATTTCAGGGTTCACGCCACTAATTCTCATTAGATCGGCGTGTTCTTGCCACGTATCAAGTCTATTTACTGTCACGCCTATGCTTCTTGCTAATTGTTTAATCTGATAGTAACTAAGGGCCAAAAGATCTTCTAACTCCTTTACACCTGCTTTTCCTAAAAGTTGAGCGTGCTTTTCTTCTAAACCAATAATTTCAATTAATTTCATGTTAATCTCATTTGATTTTTACTAAAATAATAATTAATTAGAAATCATGCAGTTATTAATATTCTATCCTATTATCAATAATCCTTACTTATTTTTTTGTAATTTTTAAACTCTTAAAAAATAAAAAGAATATGGCGGGAGGGAGATTTTCATTGTTAGGTAAATCCCCCAACAATTTTGAACTCCCGAAGGCCTTTGCCACTGGATCTTAAGTCCAGCACCTATAATCGGTCTTGACCCTTCTAAACCATAAGACCTTTGACCAGACTCGGTAATCCCGCCAGTTTATTATGATATTAATAAATTCCTTTAATGATAATAAGATGCTTCTATCAAATCTAATAGGTTTTAAGTATACTATTGAGAAATTTTAGTTTTAATTTAAATTTTACCTTAGGAATTAGCCTTCTAACTAGTATTCCTTTTTATTTGAAGGATATGTAGATATTAATTCTCTTTTTAAAATAGTTTGGAACATTCTTAAATGAACAAGTTAACTAAGAAAAATAAAAATAAATAAATAATAACAAGATATTAAATTTATAAGAAAACAAATATTTTGATTTTATAATCTTCTACGAGGTTCATGTTTTGCCGGTTGGAATACTTATAATTCGTTGGGATAATGAAATAGGGCCGATAAACGAAGGCTTCTATCCTGATAACCTTAAAATTACAAATAATTTGCTCACTCAAGTGTACTCGTCACATAGATACCAGAGTTTGAAGCCAGGGTTCGCTAGCATCTCGCTAAAGAATAATAAGGTAGTTTCTTTCTTTTCTGGTGTAGGCGATGACCACATAAGCGTGGAGAATTATGTAGTTGCCCTTTTATTACGTAGAGATGAAAAACCAGGGAAATATCGAGAAATTCTAAAAACTATAGCTGCCGAAATATTGGATAAAACTCAAGATGCTAAATTTTTAAAACTTCTTCCTAACCTATTTAAAGAACTGGCTAAAATTTAAATTTTTATTCTTAAAAATAGGCATAAAAAATATTCAGTTAGGTTTATTCTATATTCTTTACAACGATTTTACCAGCATCGTTAATTTCGACAAGATCAATGTTTTGTAAATTTTGAACTAGTTTTTTTATTAGTATTATGGGGGAACCGAGAGCATTCCTCAAATCTTCAATTCCTATTGATCCAACTTGTTCTACTATTAAGAACGCTTTGAATTGGGCTTCGTGTTCCATTAATTCAGTTAATTTATCGTAATAATTAATCTTTTTCCCGTTTTTTTTCTTAAACTCCAAGAGATCTACCATTTCCTTATTCTTTTTTCTTAAAGTTTCGTCTGCTTCGCGTTTTTTATCCAGAGCGTCTTCTAATTTATTGAGCATATTTTCCTGTTGTGTTCGAATCTCGGCAAACCTTGATTTTAAGTCTTTAGCTTCTGAGGTAGCCTCAGTGGATGTCAGTTTACTATCAAGCAGAAAAGTATCTAGATCAGCAATTTTACTAGCCATTTCCTTCCTTTCTTTTAAGTGGTCCAATCTTAATTGTTCGAGTTGTTTTTTCCATTTTTGGTCCATGTCAGATAATAATTTTATTTGTTCATCTTGAAGTTTATCGGCAAAGGCCTGAATTTCCTGTACCTTGTTTTCTAATGATTTAATAGTTTCATCTTTCAATATCAATTCTGAATTTTTCTCTGCTATTTCAGTTTTCAGGTTTCCAATTGTTTCAAAACCCTCATCAAGTTTTCGTTGAGTTGGGATGCTTTGTTTTTTCATAAATTCCATTTCCTTCTGAATAGCAAGAACATCCCCTTTAGCAAACTCTAAATCTGTTTCTCTTTGGTTAAGCGTTGCTCTCTGAGTTCCGACTAATTCTTTTAATTCTAATACATCTTCTGGAATATCATACAATCTGGTTATCTTAACTTTCTGTTCTTCAATAATATTTTCTTGATTTTGGATAACTCTTTTTTGTTTTTCTAGCACTTCTAGTAATCGATCGATCTTTGATTGAAGAACTGCAGCTTCTTTTTCGCTCGATTCGATCCCATCTATAGCATTTTTAAGATCTTTAGACATAGGTTATTTGCTCGATTTTTTAATTAAAAGTTATAAATTTTTTGATATAAAAATTTATTTTATAATCATTGAAACCATTTAATGTTATTATTGAGATAATAGATTCAATTTATATACTTATCGAAATGATAGGTATATAGTATCTACCTATGAATTTGTTATTTTTAAAGAAGTAGAGGTTAGTTGAAATTCCCGTTTATTATTTTAAACCAGAAGTTATTGATCCATATATATTTGTTCTTTACGACTATAAGAAGACTCAAAATGTTATAAAATTGAGAGAGATCGACTTTTTTAAAGACGAATTAGATATTTTGAAGCAGATGAAGGATAAAAAACTAAAATTGGCTGAAAATAATAATCAAATAGGATATCCCATTTTACTAAAGATGCAAAATATTATCAACACATACTTGAAGGATGGTAAAACAAATTTATTCAAAGCTTTAAAAGAAATGGGTATATCCTTTGATCTCGATGATAAATTCAACACTCCATTTTCTGAAAGCGTTTTAAAAGCTCTTCTAAAGATAAAACCAGGGGAGATAACTACTTATTCAGACTTAGCAAAAAGAATTAATTCAAAAGCTTACCGCGCTGTAGGGGGCGTACTTAGGAACAATCCTCTGCCTTTAATTATACCTTGCCATCGAGTTATAAAAAAAAATGGGAAGCTTGGTGGGTTTATGGGGGAAATGGATAAAGATTGGCAAACTAATCTAAAAAGGAGCTTATTAGAAATTGAAGGCAATGTAATATCAGATTG
>JAUWDN010000017.1 GCA_030608765.1 Promethearchaeota archaeon | reverse complement strand
ATTCTCCTTCGGGAGGATGAATAAATGAGAAAGTTTTAATGGCAGTAATGAAATCGGAGACATTTTCACACATTATGGCTCCTGCTTGGATAATTGCGGTTTTGAGAATCTCATAATTCGATGCAATGGATCCGGTATGACTTTGTGCGGCGAGCATTCCTGAAGCGGTTTTACCCCCTTTTAATATAATCACGGGTTTTATTGGAGTAATCTCTCTTAATTTTTCGTAAAATCTTCTACCATTGGTAAGTGTTTCTATATATACACAAATAATTTTAGTATTTGCATCGTGGGTAAAAAAAGAAAGAAACTCGTCAAAAGAAACATCAACACCATTACCAATATTTGCAAATTTAGAACAACCTACAACATCTCTTTCCATTTGATAAAAAACAGCGCAACCAAAAGAACCAGATTGGCTTATCATGCTTACATTACCTTGAGGGGGCGCTTGTATAAACGTAGCATTAAGTCCAATATCTGCGTTTTGTATTCCTACACAATTAGGGCCAATAACTCTAATTCCTGCTTCTTTACATTTATGTACGATCTTTTTTTCTTTGATTTTGCCCTCCTCGTCTATTTCACCAAATCCAGAAGTAACAATGATAATACCTTTTACTTTTTTCTTAATACATTGATCAATAACGGAGTCTACTACATTTGCTGGCACTAAAATGATTGCGATATCTATCGCGTCTGAGACGTCTAAGATAGAACGGTAAGTTTTTAAACCTTCTATTTCTTTGCTTCCATGAGAAATGAGATATAATTTACTTGTTAAATTCTTATTTTTCAGAATATTTGCTGTTACTGCATTACCAAATTTTTTTGGATCTGCTGTAGCTCCTATGATAGCAATAGATTTAGGATAGAAGAATACAGAAAGCATAAACTTAAGCATCTACCTCGTATATCGCATTTTGAGGGCATACATCAATGCACACTTTGCAACCCCTGCAAACTGACTGCTCTATTGACACTTTTTTGACATCCTCACTAAAATTCAGTGCCTGACAACCAAACTTATTAACACATATTAGGCATCCAGTGCATTTTTCTTGATCAACTTCTATGGTAGGAAGTGTAATTTGCTGAGCTCGAAATTGATTCGACTCGACTAAAGAACATAAATGCCTAGAAATGAAAACACGAACTCCTTCTGCTTTGACGGCTTCCTCTAGTTTTTCTATAGTTTTCTTTAAGTTGTTAGCATCTTCTACCCAAATATTCTCTGAAGAAACGCCACAACCTTTGACGAGATCTTCTAAGACAACGCGAATACCCGGTTCATTCGTGATAGTGATACCTGTGCCAGGATTGTCTTGAAACCCAGTCATGCTCGTAGATCTATTATCTAATATCACAACTAACATATTATTTTTGTTAAAAACCGCGTTTATTAGAGCAGGTATTCCTGAATGAAAGAATGTTGAATCTCCTAAAATCGCTAGTACTGGATTATCTTTGCTCTGGACCTTTGCAATTCCGTTTGCTAACCCAATTGAACCTCCCATACACACTTCTGTATCAATTCCTTCCAACGGTTTGTAAACAGCTAAAGTATAACACCCTATATCTGAAGAATTAACGAATTTAGTTTTCATCTTCTTTTCAACTTGCTTAATCGCATAAAATGTCGCTCTATGACCACAGCCTGGGCACAAAATAGGAAGCCTTGGTGGAATTATCATCATTTGATCGGGTACAGGGACTTTTTTATAAGAAAAGCCCATCAAGCGAGCAATATTTTCTAGATAAATTTCCCCGGAAAATTCTCCATTTTGTGGGAAAATATCTTTACCATGAATTTTCACCTCTTTTGAAAGCCCTTCCTCGTACGCGATTTGTTTTAAAATATTTTCAAGAAACGGTTCTAATTCCTCAACCACCACGACTTCGTCCGAAGTTGTCAATAATTCTTTAATTAATTTTTTAGGTGGAGGATACACTAATCCGAGTTTTAAAATCGAAACTTTTTTGCTAATCCCGTAAAAATTAAGAGCGTCTAACAATTGAGAGTATGGTACTCCTGCTGCTACAAATCCATATCTAACACCGTTAATTTTCTCTCCTGATATTTGTAGCGAGTTAAAAGGAAAATCATCAGCAAATTTGGAAATCTCTTCTAACCTTTCTAATAACCTAATGCGCAATACTCTCGAGTGTGAAGGTAGACAAACCCATCTAGAACGATCCCAATCAAAACCATAATCACGATCAATTAGGTTAACATCTCCAAGAATCACATCTCCTCTCCCGTGGTTTAATCTGGTAGTAGTACGAAATAATACTAAGGATTGATATTCTTCCGAAAAATCAAAGGCATACTTTATCAAATCTTTTGCTTCTTGTGGAGTAGACGGCTCAAATACTGGTACTAATGCATGCAATCCAAAATAGCGATTATCTTGTTCATTTTGAGACGAATAACAATTAGGGTCATCTGCTGAGATCAACACCATGCCACCTCTCGCTCCCGCATAGCAAGCTGTCATAAAAGCATCTGACGCAACATTTACTCCAACATGTTTCATAACCGCGACTGAGCGCACATTTGACATAGAACCTCCGTACGCAACTTCAAAACCCACTTTTTCGTTCACACTCCATTCTAATTTAAGATGCGGGAAATATTTCTGCATTTCAGCTAATGTTGGCAGTATCTCAGAAGATGGCGTCCCAGGATAACCCGCGCCTATTACTACTCCCGCTTCTAAAATCCCCCGAGCAATCGCTTCGTTCCCTAACAATATGATTTTTTTTCCAGGATTTTCTTCAGCAAAATTTGGTCTACTCATTGAAATCCCTCCTAATTTTTATCCCATTTTCAATTCCAAATTTAAAGGCTTTCTTATTTATATCGTGCAATTTGGTAGGAAGATAACTTAAGATAGCTTTCTCGAGCGTTTCTTTTTTAAGTGGTAAAACTTCTAAACCAATTAGAGCTCCTAACATTACAACATTCATCGTTCGAGGATTCCCCAAATCTGTAGCAATTTTAACGCCATCTATAAAAAATATATTTTTCGATACATTTTTCAAAAAATCGCGAATCTCCGTTAGGTTTGGATAGTCCATTCCCATCTGGTGAATCATTGGAGGAACAATTATGGTTTCATTAATCAAAAAAACAGTTTCGGGTCCCGCATAATTAAAAATTCGAACAGCCTCACTCGCCTCAAAAGCTAAGATAGTATCAGCATTTCCTCTTGGAATGAGTGGACCTTCTACTTCGGTGCCAAAACGAAGATAAGACGCAACAGAACCACCCCTCTGGGCCATACCATGAGTTTCTGCGGTTCTAATTTTATAATTATCTAATAAAGCAGTATATGAGAGAATTTGTGTAGCCCGAATTACTCCTTGACCTCCCACTCCTACATTTAATAAATTAAAACTTTTAATTTCCATGATTAAGTATCATCAAAAATTAAGCTTTTTACTATTCTCATAAGTTTTTCTTAATCTCTTAAATTTAATTAAATTATTCCTAAAAATAGATAATGGGAGGATAATGGGAAGCTCCTATTATTTTCTAAATATGGATTCAGAGAATTAAAAAAGAAAAATTTAATCTGAAACTAAGGTTGCTATTAACAAAACAAGATTTTAGATATACAATTTTAGGCAATGTGAGAAGTATATAGTCGAAAAAATGAAAAGTAATCCGTAAGCCAAAAAGAATTCATCTATTAAATCTCTTCACTAATTAATTTAATATTAAGCATTAAGTTTCAAGTTTTTATCAATTTAATTAAAGCTAAGCTGCTAAACGCTCTTTAAATGAAGGGTTTATGCTTATTAAGATCTTAATAAATTTGGTTTTTGATTTTGTAGTAACTTATCGATCAAAAATTTAAGCACACAAATTTGGTTAATTTTGTTTGAATAAAATGATTTAGGTCTGAAGAAATTCGAGAATTTTTTTTTTTTTAAATTAAATCTATGAATTATCTTCACATTTATTTGTAAATCTAAGATTATATAATTAAAGTTAGAGAGATGATATTTCAAACACTTAGTATCATTTTTATTTATTGAATATTCAAATAGAGCGTTTGTAAAATTAACGAATGATTCGTAAAATTTTTATATGTGAAGATCATTATTATGTTAGAAAATTTCGATTTTCTATCTTGTAGTGGAATGTTTCGATTTTAGCCCCTAATTTATTCCTCCACGAATAGGTTTAAAGAATGCTAAAAGAATTTGCATTCCATTACTTTTTTTTTAAATTCACTACCTTCTATTCAATTTTGGGCAGCATTTTTTGGAGATTAATCGTCAATTCACATTTTGGTAGTATTTATAGAAGAAAATATACAAAAGTGGTAAGAGAAATTAAATAGTTTTAAATGCTAACCGTATCTCAAATGTGTAATCTTAATTATAAAAATATTAAACATATGTTATAATTCAAATTCATAATGAACTAAAGATTAAATATTAATCAGTTCATGTAAAAAAATAAATCTCAAGGTTGAATATGATGGGAAAATTTGATGGAAAAGTAGCATTTTTAACAGGCGGAGCATCTGGACTGGCAGAACAGGCCGCTAAAGATTTTGCTACTGAAGGATCAAAAATTGTAATTTTTGATATTGATAGAGCTAACGGAGAGCGTGTTGAAAAAGAAATTAAAGATGCTGGTGGGGATGTGCTATTTATTGAGGGAGACGTAAGAAAAGCTGATTCCGTTGAGGCTGGAGTTAATCAAGCTTTTGAAAAGTTCGGAACTGTTGATCTTCTAATTTACTCTGCCGGTATTTTAAAAGATGGAATGATCCATAAATTATCGGAGGAATATTGGGATGATGTGATTAATACTCATCTTAAAGGATTTTTTCTAACCTTACAAGCTTGTGCTAAACGATGGATTGTCTATTGCAAGGAAAATCCCAAAGAGAAAATTGCAGATTATCCCGATAAACGGGTGATTACAATTAGTAGTCAAGCGGCTGAAGGAAATATTGGGCAATTGAATTATTCTGCTGCTAAGTCTGGAATGCTAGGAATGGTAAAGACAGCAGGGTTAGAATTGATTCGTTATAATATTAGAACGCACGCAATCATGCCTACTTTAATCGAAACTCCAATCCTCGGTGAACTATTAAGTAAACAAGAGGGGAAATGGAGAAAATACTACTCTGGAAGGATTCCCTTAGGAATAGGAGAGTCCAAATATGTATCTGAAGTCATATTGTTTTTATGCAGCGATGCAGCGTGGTTTATGAACGGAGAGATTATAGGTATAAACGGCGGTCGTTTAGATAAAGTTTAATTTAATTAATAAAAATTTATTTTTCATTTTTCTTATTCTTTGTTTACATTCATACTCTTAATTTCCTCTATCAAAATCGGAATAACTTCATTTATATTTCCTATTATCCCATAGTGAGCAACATTAAAAATAGGGGCACTTGGGTCCTTATTAATTGCAACGATAACATCGGAATTCTCCATACCAACAATATGCTGGATTGCCCCGGAAATACCACACGCAATATATAATTTTGGAGAAACAGTTACACCTGTTTGACCAATTTGTCTATCTGGATCAAGCCAATTTAACTCAATGGTTATTCTTGACCCTCCCAATTCCGCGCCTAGTACATTTGCTAAATCTTCTATAAGTTTAAAGTTATCCTTAGAACCAACTCCTCGCCCCCCTGCTACTATGATTTTGGCGTCCTCTAGGTTTACTGTAGTTTTACTCATATTGATAACTTTTACAATCTTTGAAACTGAATCTTTTTCTTCAAATGAGTAAACAATTTTTCTAATAGAGGCTTTATTTTCACCTTTTTGAGGTGCTTTAAAAATCCCAGGTCTCACTGTAGCCATTTGTGGGCGACTAGAAGGGGTTCTAATCGTAGCCATAATATTACCCCCGAAAGTTGGACGGGTTTGAAGAAGATTCTTCGTCTCGAGATTGATGTTTAAACCCGTACAGTCTGCGGTTAAACCAGCATTAAGTCTTTTAGCAACTCTAGGTGCAAAATCCCTTCCCGTAGGGGTAGCTCCTATTAATATTATCTCTGGTTTATTTTCAATAATTAACTCTGAAATTACCTTTACGTATAAGTCCGAATAATAATCTTTTAATATAGGCGATTTCACGTATATTATCTCATCCATCCCATATTGGCTAATATCTTCCAATTTGTCGTCGAAGCTATCTCCTAAAATTACAAATGTTAAATTTACACCTAATATATCTGATAATTCTCGTCCTTTTCCTAATAATTGGAATGCTACACTATGAATTTTGCTTTTATAATGTTCAGCAATAACCCAAACGCCTTTGAACTGAGATATATCCATTTTCTCAACTGTGTCTTCATCGCGTTCTATCGTTATCGCATCTACAGGACAAGTTTCCACACATGCTCCGCATAAATTGCAGTTTGGTAATATTTTCGCTCTATCGTTTTCTAGTTCAATTGCTCCAAAGGGACAACTGTCTACACAGTTTCCACACCCAGTACATAGCTCATCATCAATGATAATACTCAATTAAAGCGTCCTCCTAAAGGATTTTATCGTTTTTTAAATTTTGGCATAATTTTTGAACCATTTCTTCAAGTGTTCCTTTTAATATAATGTGATCACCCTTTCTTTCAGGAGAGAAAATTTTCCAAACTTCTGTATTTGAACCATTTAATCCAATTTTCGATTTGTCAGCGTTTAAGGCGATGGCATCAAAATGAATAATTTTAGAATCGTCGTGTGCTTTCATAATTCCAGCCATACTAGGATACCTAGGTTTATTAATATCGTTTAAAACAGATATTAATGCGGGTAATTTCGTTTCAATTACTACTATCTCGACAGCTCTAAATTTTCTTTCAGCAACTATTTTATCCCCATTTAATTCTACGCTTAAAACATACGCAATTTGTGGAATTCCTAACTCTTCTGCTAATTCTGGGGGAACTTGTCCAGTATCTCCATCTATTGCTTGAGCACCACAAATGACAAGATACTTTTGTTCCGCGTCAGATTCATTTATTATTTTTTCGATTGCTAATGCTAATGTATAGGATGTAGCAAGCGTATCTGCTCCAGCGAAAGCTCTATCCGTTAATAGATATCCTTTATCTACCCCCATCGCTAAAGCTTCCCGCAATATTTCTTCTGCCTGTGGAGGGCCCATGCTCAGAACTACAACCTCAGCACCGTGTTTTTCCTTTAAAGTTAAAGCTAATTCAATAGCATTTCGATCGTTAGGGTTGATTATAGATAAAATCCCCTCTCTTACAAGCGTATTGGTTTTAGGGTCTATTTTTACCTCTGATACGCCTGGTACTTGTTTTACGCAAACAAATATTTTCAAATCGAAATCCCTTTTTATTTAACTCTCTATAAAATTAAAACTATCAACTTCTTGTTAAAACGAATAATTTATTCAAGAAAAATAAATTTTCCGATATTAAAACAAAAATATGAAAGAAAAATTAGTTATTTAATAATAATGAATATCATTTGTATCAACTAAGCTCCTTTTCTTAGTAAATTAGTAGCAATTACTAATCTTTGAATTTCACTTGTCCCTTCGTAAATTTCACCCATCTTGGCATCTCTGAAATATCTTTCTACAGGATAAGCTTTCATTAAGCCATATCCACCATGTATTTGAACAGCACCATGAGCTGCTAGCATTGCGGCTTCGGATGCTACTAATTTCGCCATAGAACTTGTCAATCCAAATTCTATTCCATTATCATGTAAATAAGCTGCTTTATAAGTAAATAATCGCCCCGATTCAATGGCGCACGCCATATCGGCAATTTTCCATTGAATGGCTTGGAATCTTCCTATAGGTTTGTTAAACTGGACTCTTTCATTAGCATATTTAATCGAGGCTTCTAGTGCTGCTTGGCCTAAACCGACACATTGAGCGGCAATACCTATTCTTCCAAAATCCAATATTTTCATAGCCATCTTAAAACCTTCTCCTAGGTTTCCTAATATATTCTCCTGAGGTACTCTAACATCTTGAAATACGAGTTCTGAGGTGTTTGATGCCCGAACTCCCATCTTGTCTTCTTTAACCCCCACGGAATAACCAGGTGTATCAGCATCTACGATAAAAACTGTCATTTGTTTCCTACTTTCCTTTTCGCCAGATTTAGCTACTACTAGTAATGTCTTCGCAATGCCACCAGATGTCGCGAATATCTTGGTTCCATTGAGGATATATTCGTCTCCATCTTTAACTGCCGTTAATTGAACTCCTCCTGCGTCACTTCCAGCATTAGCCTCCGTAAGACAGAAAGCTCCCACTTTATTACCTTTTGCGAGATCAATTAAAAATTTTTGTTTTTGTTCTTCTGTACCGTATTTATAAATAGGATATGCAGCGACCCCGTTGTGTACCGCTGTTATAATTCCCCAAGCGGCGTCTGCGCGCGAAATTTCTTCTATAATGATACTAAAACCTATTGTATCGTTATGAAGTCCTGCTCCACCATATTCTTCTGGAATACAACTACCAAAGTAATTCAGTTCTTTCATTTTTTGAAAGACACCATCATCCATTTCTTGCTTTTCATCGCTCTCTCGAGCGACAGGTACAATATACTCTTCAGCAAACTGTCTGGTAATTTTTTTTAACATTTTTTGCTTTTCAGTAAGCGAAAATTCCATAAAATCACAATTAAGTATTTTTATTTTTATTTTTTAAATCTATATTATAATTTAAATTATCCTAAAAGATAAAGTCATCCGTGTTATAGAGTATTTTAAAACCTAACTCTAACAAATCTTTACTTTCTTTCTAAGAATTCCTTTAATTTTCTTTTTGGTTCTCCCGAAGAAAAGCGTTCTTGAAAAGCTTCTCCTTCCATTTGAAAGCCCTTCTCATTGCTATAGATACCCATTTGTATCAATTGCTTGCTTAATGTAATGGCTCTACCGGAATTCTTTATCATCATTCTTGCTAATTCTTCTACTCTACTTTCAAGTTCTGTCAATGGCACGAGTTCATTTACTAAACCCATATTTAAAGCTTCTGGAGCATTGATAATTCTTGAAGTATATATAAGCTCTTTTGTTTTCATTGGACCGATTAAACGTATCAATCTTTGAGTAGCTCCAGCAGCAGGCGTCATCCCCCACTTGGTCTCGACTTGACCAAATTTCGCATTATCGGCAGCAATAATTATATCCGCACATAACATCAACTCAAACCCCGCAGTAAGGTTTAAACCTTTTACTGCTGCGATGACAGGAATTGGTAATTCTTCAAATCTTGTAAATAAATTCTGCAATTTCCTCGTCATATCTCTTGCTTTAGATTCATCAAGAGTTACAAGCCATTTGATATCAAGACCAACTGTAAAAATGTCATCTAAAGAAGTAGTGAGTACTAGCACTCGGATATTGCTTTTTGGTTTTATCTCATCATCTAAAATTTGTTCCAATTCATTAACTACAGCAATATCAAATGCATTCTTCTTACTTGGGTTATTAAGATAGAGCCAAAAGATGCCATTCTCGATTTTAATAAGCCAGAATTTATAATCTGTCATGATTTGATTTAATATAATTTAAATTATTGATAAAAATTTGGGATTTTAGGCGATTTATTGATAAATTTTCATACGAGGTTAATTCTACAACTATTTTAATCCTAAATTTGAGA
>JAUWDN010000225.1 GCA_030608765.1 Promethearchaeota archaeon | reverse complement strand
AGCTTTTTCAAAAAGAAACACTAAAAGAATTTAAATTTTTATTAAGAATATCTTAATATAATATAAATAATTTAGGGATATTTAAAATGACAGTAAACAAGGAAGAGCTCAAAAAATCCCGAATGTACGCTCGACAGCAGTTAATAGATGGGTGGGATCAAGAAATTGTTAGTGAAGGATGCATAATGATTGTAGGCGTGGGGGCTTTAGGTTGTGAGATTGCTAAGGATTTCGCCTTAATGGGAATTGGTAAAATAGTGTTGGTAGATTTAGACACTATTGAAACATCAAATCTCTCGCGTCAAATGTTATTCAAACCCGGTGATGAAGGTCGTCCTAAAGCTGAAGTCGCCACAGAAAGGTTAAAAGACATGAATCCTTTTTTAAAAGTTGATTTTTATTTTGAAAAACTCCAAAAGTTACCAATGTCAGTGTACGAAGAATGCGATGTCGTTATTGCAGCCCTAGACAACTTTAACGCAAGATTAGATTTAAACAAGATATGTTTGAGATTAAAGAAACCCATGGTAGAAGGTGGAACCGTAGGATTTGAAGGGCACGTTCATGTGGTTATTCCCGAAAATTCTGGACTCGAATATAAGAATAGAGAAACTGAGCTCGAAAAAATTGTAGAATCTAGAATGTGGGAATACGACAATCCAGAATATTTAGATGCTCAAAAAGAAATTGAACAATTAGAATATCTAATTGAAAGGTTGAAAATTGAGAAACTAGGACCCTTTAGAAATCTTGTTAGAAAACAAGTTGAAGCAGAATTCGACAAAAAATACGCTAAGGATTTATTGGATATTACTCCTTGTTATCGTTGTTTAGTTCCAATTCCCCCCGCTGACGATAAATTAGTAGCTGCGTGTACTTTAAAAGGACTCCCAAGAAATAGAAACCATTGCGTTATAAAAGCAGAAGTTATCTTCGAAAAAGAATCCGGTTTTAAGCCAGATATGAATGTAGACGACGACGTAGTAAAATTAATGGCGTTAGCACAGAAGGAACTAGAAGAGTTACGAACAAGAGTGTTTAATGAGAATGTTTCTCCCGAAAAATTGGAAAACCTCAGCACCGAAGAAATTAAAGAGTGGAAAGATAATATTAAAGAAACATTTGGCGCTAATTACAAGTTCGAAGAAATGGAAAATATCTTAGGAAACAAAATCGCGGCTATTCAATCGGTTAGCTCTATTATTTCTAGCATTCAATCTCAAGAAGCATTAAAGTTATTGTTTCGATTACATGGAAGAAATATTGGCCCTCCTATGGACCCTCCTTACCTTAATTATAATGGCGTGTATGGCCAATTTGATCATTTAGACATCATTAAAAGGGACGATTGTCTTGCTTGTGGAGATATTGAAGGAGAAGAGAATATACAAATCGTTGTTCCATTTGATGCAGACATAGGATACATATTTAAAGCTATGAGAATAACAGGTCATGAATTGGAGCCTATATTATGGATGATTACTAACCCCGTGAATAAAGAAATGTATTGGAACCCCTACATGACCGGTGAGTTTAAAGACCCAACCTTAAAATTAACTGCTCTTAAAATTAAGAGCAACGATGTTATTACTCTTACTCCACTAGGAAAAGCAAAGGTCGAATCAGAGATCAAGAAGTATAATGTTATAATAACCTATATGTAACTTTTCTTAGGTTTTACTTCTCAACTCATTCTTACTTTTTTAACGAGTTTTATAAGATCAGAGATAAAGTATGATTCAACTCCAGCATTTGCTCCAGCTAATAAATCTGTTTTTAAATCTCCAAAATATATTATATCTTCACTGAGCACTTGAAAATGATCCCGAATTTTTAATAATCCTTCTGGTTCAGGTTTCCATGCTCTTACATCTTCTCTTCCTATAAAAAATTCAAATTTTTTAACCACTTTTGCTAATTGTAGTGATTTGATAATAGTAGCTTTCGTATTAAGAGAAAATATAGCTAACTTTACTACCGAATTCACCCCAAATAATTCTAAGTTGTTAATAAAATATATAACCTCCTTAATGGGCTCGTTCTTTGTTATTTTTTCGAGTTCATATCGTTGTATGATGCTAAAATTATGCTGTAGCTCCTCTTCGTCTCTTCTAGCAACGATCTCATTTAGAAGAGCAGATATTCTATTAAAACGACCCTTTTCTTTATACTTTTCTCTATAGCGAGCATTTAATGCTATCAACAATGAATACCAATCTGCCGCTAATCTGACAATTGTACCATCTAAATCAAAAACAATTAATTTCTTGCTTTTAAGGGAAGAAGCTATATTTATAGTCATAATACCGGTAAAGTAAGGTTTATAAATAGTTAAGATAAGAAGATATCGAAATTAAGGTTTTGTAATAGATTTTCTAATCGGTTTATAATCGAGAGTAATACATAGCTTTGTACCCTATTTTATGAAAGGGACACTCCTTTATACATATGCTGCATCCAACAGTTTCGTAAAAATATTTAATGCATTTTTCACCATCTATTCGAGTTACCGTTCCATTTTCATTAATAATAGGCTCATCGTAGATTGCGTTCACAGGGCACAGATTAACGCATCTCCTACATTTCTTACAATATTCATCAATTACAAAATCTTCAATTGGATTTTCTGGAAGATTATCAATATTGACTGCAATAATAGAAAGCCTTTGTCTTGGACCAAACTTCTTTGTTATTAAAAGTCCTTGGGTTCCAATATGCCCTAAACCCGCTTTTACTGCCATAGCGGGATACAGAATTGGCCCGCCAAGGGGGTGACATGCAATTGCTCTATATCCCTTTGATCGGATAAAATTCGTTAATTTATTAGTAGCATCTCCCAATTCTGCGTAGATATTTAGTGATTCAACTCCTGCAGGGGGTTCAGGAGCCGCGTCAATTGCTTCGTAATTCATCTCCATCCCCAAAACAATTGCATTTTCGTACAAAACCTCGATCCCTCCTACATGGTCTTCTTCAAACATAAAGTTTTCATCTATAGGCGCAAATCCTATAAGGTCGATGCCTAGGTTTTTTGCTTGTTCTTTGACTTCCTCCCAAAACTTTTTAGGTGCAGATTGAATTTTTTCGGGGAGTTCTTTAATTTCTCTTTTATATCCGGAAATTGCTTTACGAATAGTATTAAAGACTTTTGGAATTATTTTTTTAATTTTTTCTGATGATGATCCTTCAATATTCGTTATATCGAATTTATTCAGTTCTATTAATCGTGATTTTAAACCTTTGGACTTTTTTAACAATTCTAACACCGAAAAATTAATTAGTTGCTTTAATCCACTCAGTTTTATAAAGATTCCCATTTTGCAGCTGAAGAAATAACCTTATTCTATCTTCCATATTTATTTTATATCACAAATATCAAGGTCATAATCATGCCAAATATTTCAATTTCATTGAAATCTGACTCTAAATTTACCTTTCCTTACCTCTAGAAAAGCTATTTTTATAAATTCGGTATTTATGACAAAATTATATATAGAATAATTTTAACTATTTATAAGGTAAAGAAGGGGTAGTTTGTAATGAAAATAAAAATGAAACATATTTTTACATTTTTAATGCTATTTCTGATAATTTTT
>JAUWDN010000021.1 GCA_030608765.1 Promethearchaeota archaeon | reverse complement strand
AAGGGCCCTAATTTGTATCGAGCTCCAGAACTATTTATTAAGATATTTTCTTTCCTGAACTGATTTTTTATTTGAGGGGAAGTTAAAAAGTCTTCAATTCGTTCCCCTAAATGACCCGTTACTACAACAATTGTCCTAAGCTTTAACTTTGCTAAGTTAGAAATAATTAAGGAAAGAATAGATCGATTATTTAAAGAATTAACTTTTATAAGTGGTTTTGGAATAGATTTAGCAAAGTCTCTAGCGCGTACTCCTTCACCGGCACATAGAATGACGCTTGTGAATTTTTCCCTAAGTTTATTCTTATGTTGTAACAATTGGATTTCCATCCATATCGATTATAATTGTATGTTCCTGTTGAGCAACTGGGGCGCCAGTTATCTCGATTAAAATAGGATAATGATCAAGTATCTTTTTTCGTATGAAAGTATCGATTATCCGTTGTATCTTGTTTTTTGGGATAATGTTGTGTTTCTCTAATAATCGTGGCGAAAAAGGTAGGTTTTTGGTTAAATCCGCTATTTTCTTCATATAGTTTATTTCTTCATAGGGTAAATTTTTCTTTACTCTTTTGGCAAATCGATAAATATAAGATTTTTTACCGTTGCGGACTAAACCTTCACCCGAAGTAGCAAATGGCTCGCAAGCGTAGGCATCCCCCGGTTTTAAAACTTCTTTATGACTTAGATCTTTTCTATTAGGAATAAATGGACCAGCATGTAATTTATATCTTTGTAACTCATGACCTCCTAGGTTAGTAATTGGTCTTAATCCATGGTTATGAATTTTATTCTCAATTACTTCGCCTAACTCATACAGCTTTGTACCAGGCCTAAAAATCTCGATCGCTGCTTCAAGCGCCTCTTGGGCAGCATCAATATAATTTTGAAGCTTTGGATCGTTATCTATATTAAATGTGATTGCCGAGTCAGCAATATATCCATTATAGTGAGAGCCTAAATCAATTTTTAACAGCCCTTTATTAGGTACCACGGTTGGATCATCGATAGTTGGACTATAATGAGCAGCAAACTCGTTTAGCGACATATTAACCGGAAAGGATAAATCGCAACCTTGGTTTATTATTTCATCTTCACACTTATTGGCAATTTCTAAAAAGGATACTCCTGGTTTTATAAGCTTTTCAGCTAACTTCTTAGCTGCTATAACAGCTTTTCCAGCACTTAAATATGACTCAATCCACTCATCTGTCATAATTATTCACAAAATAATATTTATTAAATTTCTAAGGTGTTAATCGTTCGGGTGTTCTCGGATACATCACAGCTTCGCGGATATCTTCAAGACCACAAATATATGTTATCCAACGAGCAATCCCTAACCCAAAACCCGCATGAGGAGGCATTCCAAAATCATATGCGATAAGATGGGATTCAAAGGAAGAAGCATTCAAGCCCTTGCTTTCTATGGCTTTCTCTAATTTGACTCTATTATGGACTCTAGTACCTCCCGAAGTTAATTCTAGCCATCCCATTTGAAGATCAAAAGATTCACTATACTTATTATCTTTTGATGGTTGAATGTAAAATGGTTTTATTATCATTGGCCAATGAGTTATGTAATAATATCCGGTAAGTTCTTTTCCTAATTTTCGATACGCTTCTGTAGAAATATCTTCGCCCCATTCAATTGAGATTTTATATTTATTTTCGAGTAATTCAAGAATTTCATCGTATCTATAGCGTGGGAGGGGTAATTCTGGAACGAGTGTTTTGTTTTCCATGTTTATTATCTTCAGAGCAGCCATGTTATTCTCTCTAACATTTGTTATTACATTATGAACTAATTCTTCTAATGTTTTTAAAACATCATACATATCAACGAAGCTCATTTCTACATCTAATGTAAATATCTCGCATATATGCCTTTTTGTGTGACTTTTTTCCGCTCTGAAAGCAGGACTTATCTCAAATACCCGTTCATATACTCCACTTAACTGTTCCTTATATAATTGGGCAGATTGAACTAGGAATGCCTCTCGATCAAAATACATAATGGGAAATAACTCAGTACCACCTTCTGTCGCAGAACCTATTATTTTTGGCGTTGTAATTTCGCTAAAATCACGCTCAAGTAGAAAGTTTCTAATGGATTTTAAAACTTGCCCACGAATCTTAAAAATTGCTTGATTTCTTATAGATCTTAGATCTAAAGCTCTATTATTTAGCCTAAGATCAAGTTCTGATATAGTTTCTCCTGTCATATCGATAGGAAGTTTTTCCGGGGTTTTGTTTAAAATTTTAATTTCTGATGGTATAATTTCAATTCCACCCGGTGCTGCATCAAATTTCTTCACTTTCCCTTTAACCATTAAGCAATATTGATACCCAAGCTTAGTTTTTTCAAATAAATCATCTGATACAACTCCTTTTTTCAATGTAATCTGTCGTTCTCCATATTTATCTTGTAAGTTTATAAACTTCAAGCCTCCGAGATTTCGAAAATTTCTTACCCATCCACCAAGAATTACTTCTTGATCATATAAATCGGGGGTTACATCTTTCGTATAGTGAGTTTTCCTCCATCCATTTAATTCATCAAACGACATAATAAACTTTTAATTTTGTATTTTTACTTAAATTAAATTTGTAAAGGAAATTAAGAATAAATTTTTTGCCTTCTTATAGTCGATTAATAATGCCGAATCTAAATTGGAAGAACAAAGATAAATTTCGAATGCCTAACACCAATAAGTCTCAATATATCTATCCTTTCTATATAAGGGAATTGAATAGATACCCTTTAATTGACAATATTGGATTATATAACGAAATAATTAAAAAAAAGATGGAAGAATACCAAAAGAAAGAAATATCTTCCAAGGAGTGGACTAATTGCTTAATCCAAGGAGATAATAAAGATATTATGAATTCTTTGCTCCAAATTTATTCCAAAAAAATCAAATTAATCTATATCGATCCACCTTTTGCGACAGGGGGGGATTTCGAAGCTAAAATGTTTATTGGAGAAAATGATGCGTTTGAGGTCTCGAAGGCTTATTCAGACTCTTGGAATGGAGGTATTGATGCTTATATTGATTTTCTATATGAGAGACTAATCCTAATGAAGGAATTGCTTGCAGAAGACGGAAGCATTTATGTACATTTAGATTGGCATGTTTCACATTATATAAAAATAATAATGGATGAGATTTTTGGAAGAAAAAATTTTAAAAATGAGATAATCTGGGCATATCCTGCTGCTTCAGCTAAAACGAGGAGGTTCTTTATCCGCTCTTTTGATACGATTTTATTTTATACGAAATCTAACGATTACACATTTAACGATGATCCTAATATTTATATGGAATATTCCGATCGTGTTAAGTTTGCTTTAAAAAAAGACGATAAAGGAACTTATTATCATCGCGGAGGAAGTCATAATGGTAAAAAGCTCTCAAAAAAAGTATATATATCGAATATGGGCATCTTTCCACGTGATGTTTGGACAGATTTACCTTATATCAGAGCAAACACCGTGGAATATCAAGCATTCTCCACGCAAAAGCCAGAAAGATTGTTGAAAAGGATTATCCTTGCCTCCTCAAATAAAAATGATATTGTCGCAGATTTTTTCTGCGGAACTGGAACGACATTACTAGCAGCAGAAAAACTTGGACGAAGATGGATTGGTTCAGATATAGGAAGACAAGCCATAAACATCAGCCGCAAGAGAATTCTTGATGTCTGGAATAGTAATGATCTTATAAATTGGGAACAAAAATATCAAGAAATTCCCCAACCATTCAGAATTTTAAGGATCAACGATAATCGACAAGAAATTAATACCGATAAAGGTTTTTTAGTTGAAGATGTTCAAGATAAATCAAAAAACACCTTATTTCAAAATGGTAAATTTGAGATAAAAATATCTAAAGACAAAAATAATGTTCTAATTGATTTAGTAGGTTATTCTGTTCCAAATGTAAATTTGGTTAAAGAAAGACTAAAAAATAAGATAGAAATCTTTTCTGATTGGATTGATAGTTGGTCTATAGACTTTAATCGTCAAAATGATTATTTTAACACGACTTGGATTTCATACAGAACAATAAAAAACCGTAAATTGAACTTAACTTCAATTTCGCATACATATGAAAAACAGGGTAAATACCACATAGCAATAAAGGTAAATGATATTCTTGGAAATGAAACCACTCAAGAATATGAGATATTAATCGAGTAATCCTCTATTTTATGATCTCGCGTAATAGTAGCGTCGCATAGGAGCCTTTTTGTAGAGAAAACTCAATTTTTAATTTATATTTATTCTGAAATAGATCGTCCTCAGTATATTCCAGAATTTTTAAACCTAAAGGTTTCGTAATTATAGGTCTAAATGATCCCTTGAATTCGTAAGTTTCTAACAATTTATTATTAAATATATCTGAGGAAATTCCCTCGTTATCCATAATTTCTAAAACTAAAGATTTTATGGAGGGAAACTCGTCTAAATTTGTATTATACCCAATTAGAGGAAATACAATTTTAGCTCGGTTTAATTCGTACGCTTCTTGGAGAAATTTATCATATAATCCATTGTAAATATATTTGATTTGAGTTTTATTACCATTCTCGTCGTCTAAAATATTAAACACATCACCTTTGATGGGTTTAGTCAAAGAAATCCCTTTTTTATGTCTTAATGATATCATTTTATTGAACAAATAAGATTGAAATGAACTAATAAGTAATTTAATAAGGTACTTCGGTAAATGATTAATAGCACCCTCGAAATCACCAGGATTATCTAATAAGTACTTTATCGCCGTTCTTTCATAATTTAAACTTTTAGGGAATGAATTGTATGCTTTTTCGAGATCACCAGTTTTTCTTAAGTCTTTTCTTACTCTTTGAGATTGAGGTAATTCTGATGAATAAGTAGCTATAACTAACTCATCAAACGCTTTTTTAAATTCGCTTTCTAAAATAAATCTCCCTAGTAGGTGTGAATTCGGTCTAAAAGTTCCAAACCTTTGAAGCCCATAGTAATTCGGAAATCCACGTGTGCGTAATATTGCCAATAATTCTTCTATTTTCTTTTTTTCATTTCCCTTATGTTCTATATTTCTAATAGTAATTTCAAAGTGGTTTCCCGAATTACTTCCTAATTTAACGGGATATCTTGAAGGATTAATGTTTCTAATGAAGATATCGTTTATCTTTAATTTCCTTAACTTTTCGACGTGATTTCCTTTAATCGAGGCTTGTTGAACGCTTATAGCGCGTTTATCTTTTAATCCCGAGTATCCTATTGCTTTAGGGTTTATTCCTAAAACACCACTAATCAATCTTACTGCTTCAAACGTGTCTTTATTGATTTTTACCAGGTTAAAAGTAGTATAATTATCTTTGGATTCTACTGAATAACTAGTGGGAGCGTAATCCTCATTAATTTCGAGAATATGACCAGAATAAGTGATCTCTTTAACAATAAAGTCCTTATAACGGTTTTTAATATTTCCTTGAATACCATCTATTCCAGAAGTTGAAAAAACTTCAATTCCTACAATTTTTTCTACTTCTCTCTCATCAATTGTAAAGGTGTGAGTATTATCTCTCTTTTTTCCCAAATCAGTTAGCCTAGAAACTTTATATTATAATAATTTTAAATCCCCAGTAATTTTATCTAATGATTCAGAAACTGCGGGTCCAATACCTAAAGCCGTAGTAGTTCCAGGAGCTAGTTGTGTTAATCCAGCGTCCCTAATTAAAAAATGAGGGATTTTATTTTTTTCTAATTTAAGGACAATTTCTTTAAGTTCCTCCATACCACTTACTCTTAGAATTACCTTCTTTTGACCAGCATTTTTCCATTTCTTCCATACTTCCTTATTTCTTATCCTTACTAAATCTGCTGAAGAGATCGAAGCGTGGCACGACTGAGCACATTTTTTCCCCGTTCCCATCTTTAAATCTGTCCTTATTAAGATGACTTGTTTGTATTCATCCACAATATATTAAACCTCTTAGTTAATAAGAAATTGAGAAATAAAACAATTACTATTATTCATATTCGATGCGAATCGTATTGTCAGTGAGTTCCAGAATTAATTCTTCAAGCTCCTCCTTAGTGAATAAGATAGTTTCTTGGTCTTCTTTAGAAAGAACTCCTTTAAATTCAATATCTCCTGTAGCTAAAAAAATCTCGTTCAATGAAATCAATTTGGAAGGAGCGATTAAACTTTCTAAAGCAGCTCTAGGATTTTTAGTCTGTTCAATTAAGATTAACTCGTCTACCTCGTACGTTTCCTTTACCCATTTTATTAATTTTTGCGTAGTTTTAATCTTATCTTTCTTTCCGACAACGAGTATGACAACATCCTCAAAATCGATTGCTTTATAAAAAGATATGTTTTTTAGGAACCCAAATTTCTCTTCCTCTTCCAAAACAAGTAAATCCTTAGCTAAATCTAATTCAAACTGAGTAAGAACACCAGTATGTAGTTTTTCTTGGCAACTAGTACATAAAAATCCGGAACTTACACATGTTTTACACGCAGGAAGATTTTTCATTTAACGTCTATTCCATTTATAACTCGATAATATCACAAGTAAGATTTCTTACAAGTCTATCTGCAGTTGTTGGGTCCGTTTTATATGTATAAAGTCGCTTTTTAGTTCTTAGCTTCAATTTCACAACGTCTTTTACTCGTTTAACCCGACAATGGACGGCAAACTCCGCTAATTCTAAAAACTTTTCCTCGTCAAATATCTCGCTTGGCATCTTTTTCAACTAAATTTAAGATTTATATTACTCTAATTTAAAACTTAAAATTATTTATAAAATTTTAATTTTTACTTTATTTCTTCATTGTTTCTAATCCTATATCAAAAAATTTTTTAGCTTTCAAATGTTTTTCAATTTATTCCATAGTTGAAACTTGAGTAATAACCTAAAAAATTAGTTTCAAGAAAATTAGCATTAAAAGGATTATTAAATAAACCAAAACAGATAGCAGATAAAGGAGATTATCGTATGCCCATTGATGACCCATATAAAAGAAAAATAGCCAGACATCATTTATTAATGAAAACTGTATGTCGCAAATGCGGAGCTTTAAACCCCGTCAGAGCAAAAAAGTGTCGAAGATGCAGATCAAAAGATTTACGACCAAAGAAAAGAGAACTACAGAAATAAAACAAAAAACAACATTTATTTGCTAAATATAATTTTACACATCTCATTATTTCCAATAAATACCCCTTCAAGTTTTAAAAAATAAAATTTTCGTAAACTTTTTTAATTTTATGACTTAGAGATCATTATATAATTAATAATTATTTTAAAAAAAAACAAAATAGTGTGAATTAAATATGGCACAATTAGGCGGTCAACCTATCATAATTTTGAAGGAAGGGACCGAAAGAACTCGTGGAAGAGACGCTATGGCAAATAACATCGCAGCTGCGAAAGTTATCGCCGAAGCGGTTCGAACATCACTAGGACCTCGTGGAATGGATAAAATGCTCGTTGATCAATTCGGCGACGTTGTTATTACTAACGATGGGGCAACAATTCTAAAAGAAATTGACGTTCAGCATCCAGCAGCCAAAATGATGGTCGAAGTTGCTAAAACTCAGGATTCCGAAGTAGGTGATGGCACAACTACTTCTGTAATACTTGCTGGTGAACTATTAAAGCGCGCTGAAAAGCTTATACAACAGAAAATTCACCCAACAGTAATTACTGAGGGATTCCGAAAAGCATCCGAGAAAGCAATTGAAATTCTTGAAGAAATGTCAGTTAAATCCGGAATCGATGATGCAGTTGGTTTAAAAAATGCTGCAATGACTTGTATGTCTTCAAAAATCGTTTCAGAATCTAGAGATATGCTAGCAGACATCTGTATCGGCGCAATTAAGGCAATAGCAGAAAAAAGCGAAAATGGTGATTGGGTCGCTGATATCGATAAAGTTCAAATTCAGAAAAAGGAAGGTGAGTCAATTGACGAAACCTCCCTCATTAAAGGTATTATTTTGGACAAAGAAGTTGTCAGCCCCGGAATGCCTAAAATCGCTAAAGACGCTAAGATACTTTTGTTACAGAGCGCTATAGAAATTCAAAAAACAGAATTTGACGCTAAGCTCCAAATAACAAGCCCAGAACAAATTCAACAATTCTTAGACGAAGAAGAACGCATGCTTAGAACCATGGTCGATAAAATCGTGAATTCAGGAGCAAAAGTAGTAGTTTGTCAGAAGGGAATCGACGACATGGCACAACACTTTCTTTCTAAAGCGGGAATTATGGCTATTAGACGCGTCAAAAAATCTGACTTAGAAAAACTCTCGAAAGCTACTGGTGGAATGATCTACACTAATCTCGACGATGTGACAGAAGAAAAGCTCGGATTTGCTGGTTTAGTCGAAGAACGCAAAATTATGAACGATAGCTGGATTTTTATCGAAGAATGTAAAGACCCAAAATCAGTCGTAATTTTAATTCGAGGCGGAACTGAACTTATTATTGACGAAGCAGATAGAGCTATTCACGACGCTTTATGCGTAGTAAGAGATGTTGTCGAAGACCAAAAAATTGTCGGCGGTGGAGGAGCTCCAGAAATTGAAGCTGCTATCCAATTAAGAAAATACGCTCAAACCTTAGGAGGGCGCGAGCAGTTAGCAGTCGAAGTTTTTGCCGATAGTTTAGATATCGTCCCTAAGACGCTCGCAGAAAACGCCGGATTAGACCAAATTGACGTGTTAATGAAATTAAGGGCGTCTCATCAGGCAGGAAACAAGTTTGCGGGAACCAACCTAGAAACTGGCGAGGTTATCAACGACATGATGTCTGTAGGCGTAGTCGAACCAACCGTAGTAAAAATTCAAGCGATTAAAAGCTCTACCGAAGCAGCCTCAATGATTTTACGCATCGACGATGTAATCGCAGGGGCAAAAAGTGCTATGCCTCCAGGAGGTATGCCTCCGGGAATGGGTGGTATGGGTGGAATGCCTCCAGGTATGGGCGGTATGGGTGGAATGCCTCCGGGTATGATGTAAGGTAATCAATATTTTAAATCTATTTTTTATTTCTATTTTTCTTTCAATTTTTTTGTACGAGAATCTTTATAGAAAAAGATCT
>JAUWDN010000271.1 GCA_030608765.1 Promethearchaeota archaeon | reverse complement strand
GGATCAGAATATCGTTGCTTCAGGAATAGAAAAATATTCTCAACAACATGGAAATTATTTAAAAAAAATAATTGGAGAACGAGATTCGAATTTAAGCCATCATATGGTAAAAAGAATTGACGAAGAATTCACCAAAAAACATCCTCAGAGAAAGAATTTATATATTTAGAAGGATTTGTTCTTTTCCTAATTTTAACTACACAAATATTGCTAGATAAAAAAGAGAATTATATCGTCATAGAGAGAACTATATTTTACTTGTTAGAATCCCAAGTTCGTCTTTACTTTTGATGATTGGTAATTTTGAGGAATATTTGGACGAATTGGTTATTAACTCAGCTATAATAGCATTCACCTTTTCAGGGCCAGTCTTTCCTTCAAGAGTTTTTGCGAATTCTTTAACCAATGGAATTTTAAGATCATCGACATAAAAAGATACTCCTTTTTCAACTTCTTCGAGAAGAAATTGAAAAGATAAATCTGCAGCTCTCTCGGTAACAAAAAGTGGATTATCGGGCTCTTCAAAAGTATATGAAACTTCTTTCCAACGAGCTCCACTTGCGTCTACGGGAATCATACCGAAAATATAATCGCTCGTGTAAATCCAGAACGGAATCCCATTATCAAACGATGAATCAATGATCGCTTTGAAGTCACTCATAGTAAATCAATTTTCACTCTTAAAAAAAATATACTAATAATAGATAATTAAGAGTTTTTTTTAAATGTATAATCATATAATTCTTATTTGAATCTTAGCATTTTAGTAGCTTTTAAATGAATTTTTAAAAAAAAAAAGATTAATAGACATTATGCGCGTACTCGATTATGAAAAATTAGTAGTGGACATTCAGAACTGGATTGAAAATTATGTAAAGAATGCGAAAGCCAATAATATTGTAGTGGGGTTGAGTGGTGGGATCGATAGCGCAGTTATTGCTACTTTATGCACGAATGCACTTGGAAAAGAAAGGATGATTGGATTAGGCTTACCATGTGATTCAGTATCCGAAGATCTCGAAGATGCTAAATTAATTGCGAAACACTTAGAAATTGATTTTAAAGTATTAGATTTAACATCAGTTTATGACATGTTCTTGGATATTACGGATTCTGAAACAAGGCAAGATAAACTAGCTGTTGCAAATCTTAAACCTCGATTACGTATGATGGCTTTATATTTCATTGGTCAATCCCATGGTAATTGTTTAGTTGTTGGAACGAGTAATCGTGCTGAATTAGCGATTGGATATTTCACTAAATACGGGGATGGTGCAGCCGATTTTGAACCTATAGCATCTCTCTATAAGCAAGAAGTAAGAAAGATCGCTGGTATCTTAAATATTCCTGAGAGTATAATAAAAAAAGCTCCAAGTGCTGGTCTTTGGCTTGGACAAACAGATGAAGGTGAAATTGGATTATCTTATGACATCATAGATGAAATTCTTTATAGAATTGATTACAACTTAGATTTTAAAGGTTTAAATGAAAAAGATATTATGAGAGTAAGAGAGATGATGAGCGCAGCTGAACATAAGTTAAAAATGCCACCATTCTTTGTTGTGAGAGAAAACAACTTTTAGCTAATATTATAAGCTAGATATTAATCTTCTGATGTTATTAATTCGCGAAGTTATTTCATCTAATTGCTTCTTAAGAATATTATTTTGACGTTTAAAATCAGCTTCTGATATCGAACCTTTATTAAAATTCTTTTCGACATCTTTAAAATTTCTTTCTAATGAGTAACGCCTTCCTTCAAGGGCGATAAGTTCCTGATAAAGCGCATCTTTATCGTCGGAAAGGTTATCTAAATTTGGAGTTTCTAAATCAGGTTGAACGCTGGCCATGCTTTCATTAAAGTCAATAAATGGCATTACAGTAGGTTCTTGAGGATTTTTACTTTTCTTTTTCTTCTTCCCATCCTTTTTCTTCTCTTCTATATTAGGGGGTTTTTCATTAAATCCAATGATTTCTTGTGGTTTATCTTTTGGTTTAGTCCCCACAGAAGAAAATACATTAAAAAGGTCAGATCCACTAGATACGATTGACTCACTTTCAATTTCCTCAATTTTCACAGCTGAGATTTTAGGTCTTTCTATTAAAAAAGGTTTTGATTCTGATGTTTCTGAAGCAGATACTTCTTTTGGTTTTTCGGGTATAAATGATGTGATTTTCCTTTTTTCTGTTATTAGAGGAGTATCTTTTGACTCTTCGATAACAACCGTTGCTATTTTAGGAGTTTTCTTAGGAATAGGAGATAACTCGTGTTCTTCAACGGGTAAAGGAATCTTTTCGGGTTCTACAGGAATAGGTGTTAACTCTTCTTTAATAGTATCAAGTTTTTTGCTAATTAGTGTAGTTGGAGTGTTTGGGATTGATTGTTGATTAACTTGAGGTAATTTAACTAGTTTTTTTAATGCAGGTATCTTTATTACTGGTGGAGCTAATTTTGCGTTTGGATTAGGAGTTATTTTATGAACCACACGCTTATGCGTCACAGTTTTAATAGATTCGTCCTTCTTTTCCAGTTCTTTCTTAAGAGTTTCTATCGTTCCTTTTAATGTCTTAATTTCTCCTTTAAACTGTTTAGAAACTTCATTAAAGAGATCTGTCAGGTCAATTTCTTCGTCTCCGTTTTTCTGTTCAATAGGAGTTTTTTGTATTTCAGTTAATTCTTCTGCTTTGGGAAGTTCTGTACTTGCGGGAATATTTAAAATTTTCAAAATATCATCCGGGAGACTTGTTTCGGAAAACCAAAGATCGAGCGTATCCCATTCCTCCAGCTTCTTTAAAATAGATTCAATAAAATTAATTTCTTCCGAATAAGTACTAACATTTTTTAATCTGTTAAATTGGTTAACCAGTTTGTCTTTGGCTTCAATTTCGTCATCTGGGGTTGGTTTTCCTTCTGTAAGAAAATAAAAAATGTCCTTAATTTCTTGAAGTGCCGAATTATAACTTCCTTGGTCTGTCATGAAAGATACTAGAATAATTTATTTTTAATTCCTAGTCAAAGCTTTATATTTAAGTATAAATAAACAATTCATTAATTTATTTTTTTGTATTATACAAGGAATTGGATTTAGGTCTAGA
>JAUWDN010000262.1 GCA_030608765.1 Promethearchaeota archaeon | reverse complement strand
TGAGCTACTAACGCTTGATCTTCAAAATTTATCACTTCGTCATCGACATGCATAATAATTAAAAGGTTATTTGTGTTCGTTGAATTTAGAAGATTAGCAGGAATATACTGATCGTATCCAGGAGGGATAACAGTAATTACTTGAGGATCGAAATTTACCAAAGGAGCCCAAGCAACAGTAACATTGAACCGGGGGTCTAAAGCCTGATTCATAAGCACTACAAATCCCCCTAAAGAATGCCCTATTAATCCAATCTGAGAAGTATTCACATTTGAATAGAAAGGTAAAGTCTCGAGTTTATCTAGTAATTTTGAGCAATCTTGAGCTAAAGCCGGTCTATCTGTAATGGGATCGATATTTATAATGTTTCCGCCACTTTCACCATGCCCTTGGTAATCTAAAGCTGCAACATAAAAACCTCTTTTAGACAGTTCGATTGGAATCCTCAGATCAAAATCTCTTTGACTCCCTATTCCATGACAATATATAACTAGAGGTCTTTGTTCTTGAAATTCTAAATTTTTTGATGGAAAAAATAGATTCGCATAGAGAGTTGCACCAGCAGATTGGAATCCAACTCTTTCATAGCGACTATAACTGACGGACCTATCATAAGCTAAATAGGAAAGAGAGAATACCAACAAAACGATTAAAATAATTATCCTCTTAAAGAATTTGCGATCCTCCTTATCAAAAACACTCATAAGTAATTACATTTTAGTAGTTTTTTTATTCAATAAATAACTTTTTCCAATCAAATACAGAGTCCATTATTTTATACTTAGTTTAACTTATATATTTTAATTATACTTATAGTTATTAATTAAATTTAAAACATTTATTGTGAAATCTCATGTCAGAAAAAAAAAAATGCTACAGAAATCATTGAAAACTCGTTGCGATCTGTTGAAGATAATTTTAAACAATTTATAGAAGTTTTAGAAACTGCTAAAACGGAATTAGTTGTGCTAGAAAAAGATAGGGAACAACTCAGTAGGGACAAAGAGTTACTTGAAGGTGAAAAACTGCAACTTGAGCAAGCCACCAAGATGTTAGAAGCCGATAAATCACAACTTGAACTTGAAAAAGCTAATTTAGAGAATGAGAAGAAGAAACTCGAACAAGAAAAACAAGAAAGAGACCAGAAAATTGGTTCGCTAACGGAAGAACAAAAGCGGTTACTAAAGGAATATGCTAGTTTAAAAGTGGAATTAAAAAAATTTGCCAAATTAGCTGAAGAGGCTGAGTCTCAAGATTTAGATGTTGAAAGGATAACCGCACTATTATCCATTTTTAGGGTTCTCGTTGAAAAAATCTGGCAGGGACAACCCCATTACAAAGTTTTAAAAGTACTCCACGGTGAAAGGAAGGTTATGACCCGGGAGGAATTGAAAAATACTACGGGAATTGGAGGTGCTTATATTTTAAGGGCAGTACAGGAATTAGCAAATGTAGACTTAATAGAACATAACATTGACACTGGAACAGTCACTTTAAAGCAAAGATTATACTCAAAAGAAGCAATGGAGAAAAAATAGATCACTAAATATTATTTTGGTATTTACCATTTAGAAATCTAATTTGTTTAATTCTTAGCAATTCTTTTACGATTTCAAGAAGAGATTATTCTAATGCCTTGTGCAGAACTTACATATATATTTTTATGATATCTTTATTTTTTCATTACGGATTTAAAAATATTTTTATACGCTTAATAAATTAGAAAAGATTATACGAACAGAGATTACTTATATAATTGGAATAACGATTAATTCTATGGATCAAATTGATTTTACCATATGTTTGATGCTGGTCTGGAATTCTAGGATTCCATATCGAAAACTTGCTGAAACTTTCAAAATGAGCGTTAATTCTATTCATAAACGAGTTAAAGCAATGGTAAATTTAGGGATAATTGATAAATTCGTAACTACTCTAAGTTTTAGCGCTTTCAAGGCAACTCCCTCAAATGTAGTTATGTTTGGAGACTCTAAGGCAAAAAATGTAAAAGGTTTGATTGAAAAATTGGGGGCTAATGAAAATATCTACACTGTTTCTCAACATAGTGGTAATTTATTTATTATCCATGCATATATACGAAATTTAAGCGATTTAGAACCTCTTGTTTCATTTATTAAACAAGCGGCTGAGATTCCAGAACTTAAAGTTGGATTGGATAGCTCACCTATGCCGCCAGAGGATCAATTGCATAATTCCAGCTATCCAGGAGCAGAAGTAGATGTGACAAGAGAAGTGAAACGCTCCACTACCGATTTTTTAATTATAAATGCGCTAAAGGACAATTCAAGAAAACCAGTGGTAGAGATCGCGGAAGAAATTGGAGTTTCAACCAAAACCGTTAGGCGTCGTTTAGATAGGCTAATCGAAAATCATCTTATTGATTTCTCAATACATTGGTATCCCGACAAATGCTCAGAAGTCACGGCAATGATAATCTTAACACTTAAACCAACTATAGATGCTGACAAAACCGAAATAATTAAAACATTACGTGATAAGTATGGTCAAAAAATTTTATTCACATGGGCATTTAGTACCCTACCGAATACTATAGTGGTTTGTGTTTGGGTTAGCTCAATGAAAGAATTACAGGATATTCAAACTTCACTCATTTCCGATAACTTCGAATCCGTTTCAATAAATATTGGAATTGGAGGTAAAATCTTTCCTACATGGCGGGATAAGTATTTAGAAGATAAAATAAAAGAAATAAGGGAAAAATCAGCTTAATTTTAAGTAATTTTATTTTTCCTAACTGGCATTTTCGAACCTTTTAAGATTAAAAATAGGAAGATATTTTGTGGAATTTATTTAAATACTAAAAATCAAAAATTTGAAAAAAATCCATTAGGTGGTAATTAGATAATATTTTTCTCAGAAAAGTGCCATTTTGGGGGGATATTCTATCACCTAACCGGGTTAAAAAACGCCCATTTTAACTCTTCATTGTTCCTATTTTACCATTTAATGCTTACGATCAAAAATATATACTATAGAATATAGTTTTATTTCAAATATCGGACTACAAATTATTCATTAATCTCTAATGAATAATAAAAATTATAGTTAAAAATGGATGTAAATTGTAAAATGACAATGAGAGATATGGACGATAAAGAAAAAATGCTAAAGTTAATAGATAAACTAACGCAAGATATAAATTCAAAAGA
>JAUWDN010000003.1 GCA_030608765.1 Promethearchaeota archaeon | reverse complement strand
ATCAGTATTTGTAAGTTATACTTCTAATTTATTTGGATTATTTTTTCTAGTTATCATCATACTTTTTTTCTACATGATTATTAAAAATATTGAACGGGCATTTGGAACAAAATTCTTACTACGCTTGTATCTGACTTGCGCATTATTCTCTGGATTGGTTTATTTTATATTATGGATTATATTGGAGATATTTTTAATACCTTCTGGGTATATAATAATAATCCCTTATGGATTAGCCTCGGGTGCCCTACTAGGTGTTATCTGTTTTATGATATTTATGAATTGGAACCGACAAATGACGTTTTTAATTTTTTTTATGCCGATAAAGTTGAGAGGGAAAACTATTATAACCTTCTTAATATTAATAAAGTTAATCCCAGGTCTACTTTTTGCAATTAATTACCCTCCTGCCCTAATTATTTATCTTCCTGATTTGGGAGGGATTCTCGCTTCATATCTCGTTTATAATTATAAAATGAAAAATCGATAGTCACATAAAATATTTCTATCACTCAAATCCAAAAAAAATATCAACGAACGAAAGCTATTTTTTTTATCTTTATTGATTGATTTCTTAGTTTAGTTTTAAAAATGTCAGAAGAAGACTTATCAAAAATAATTGAGTTAAACGAGGATTTAATTGAAAATAACGAGAATTTAGCAGCTCAGAATAAAGAAATCTTCTTAAAGTATAATATTCGTTCATTTGATGTAGTTGGAGCTATAGGAGCTGGGAAAACAGCTCTCTTGGAATCAATTACTAAGAGAATTTCCAAAAATAAAAGAGTCTTAGTAATTAATGGAGATGTAACGACGAGAATAGATGCAGATCGAATAGAGAAACACGGAGTGAAAACCGTCCAAATAAACACTGGTAGAGAATGTGCATTAAATTCCTATCATATTTCTCAAGTAATTAAGAATCACGATTTAAGTAATTATGATGTCGTTTTTATAGAGAACGTAGGAAATCTGATATGTCCTTCGGATTTTATTTTGGGTACGGATAAAAGAATAATAGTGGTCTCAATTACAGAAGGACCATGGGTTATTCAAAAACATCCGATGTTGTTCAAATTTTCAGACATAGCTGTTATTAATAAAGTAGATCTAATCGATGTGATAGATGTAGATATCGAACTTATGATTAACGATGCATTAGAGATTAATCCGAATCTCAAAATCTTTACAACCAGTGCAATGACAGAAGAAAATATACCTGAATTAATAGAGGAATTATTCTCCGATTAATTAATAGAAATTAGTAATAGATTGTTTAAATTAAAAATAAAAGTAAATGAAGATAATATTAATAATAAAGTAATATTTTAATTGAAGGTGTTGATATATTAGTCTAAGGCAATATAATACAGAATTAGGGTTACTTATTGACAAGATTGTTAAAGTTTATATAGAAAAAGACAGATTCTTTGTAGGTCAATTAAAAGGAATTTCAGAAGATTCTAACCTCATATTAATAAATGTTAAAACTGAAAAAAATAAGGTTTTCCCAAAACTAATGATTAGGAGTTCATACTATCATTATGTAACTGTAGAAGAAGAACCGTTTCCTATGAAAGGATTAGCTGATAGAATTGCTACCATTTTTTCCAAAGGACACGTGAATTACATTGAAGATCAAAATATAATCTCTATTCTAAACGGGAAAATTATTGTAAATGAGGATGGAGTGAGAGGTACTGGTCCTTCAGCGGATCGTGTAAAAAAAATATACGATCAATTCAAAATTGATCTAGATAAGTAATAATTTAGATCCTTTTTTTTTTATAATTTATCAGCTTGATTTTTCGCCGTAAATACTTCTAATAAATTTTTCAAATCTAAATCTTGAAGGATATTTTTTAACAGTGCTTTTCCTATTGGAGTAATTCTTAATATATTTTGGTCTTCAAATCTTCTTAAATAATCATTTTTGATTAGAAATTCTACATCAGAAGTCCAAACCACCTTAAAAATTTCTTCTAAGTCGTTAATTTCTAAATTTTCATCTAATTCTTTGCTAAGTGCCAGAATCAAAGCTAAAGTACCATATTGAGAGGGTGTTATGCTATCATCTTTACCCTCAGATGTTAAAACATAATAAACTTGATCTAAAAACCTCGATTTTATAAATTCGAAGCCAATGTTTTTTAAGTTTAAATAAACAGCACTTATAATTTCTTCAAATTCGAAATCTTTACTTATAATCCTGAGATCTTCCTCTCGAATCATTTTTTGAGGGCTTGTTAAAACAATTTTTGCGATTTTTTTTACAACCTCTTCAAAAGTTACATTTTCCATATTTACGCTCATCATCTCTTCTATACTTTTATTATTTTTATGTTATTAATTTCTTTTTTCAATTCCAAATTTGATATAAGAAAAATTAATTTATACTTTGTCAGTTTCTCGTTTGTTTCAAATAAGGGCAATATTTTTCTAATAGTTCTATAAATAGAACCACCTTTATTATACATGTTAGGAATAAACAAATTTGAGAAGAAAATGGTATCGTCCCCTAAAAGGACTCCAATTGAGATAGAAAAACTAATAATAAAAAATATTTTTTCAGGGGTGGTTAGCTCTTCAAAAATTGCTTTCTCTTTGTTATTTCTAGTGAAATCCGTTTTAAGAAAAAAAGATGTATTGGTATCATTAATTACGAGCAGAAACCTCATTTCAAGGTTAATTTCTTTTAAAAACTCATTTAGTATTCCTTCAAGGTCTTTAACAACACTCTCAAAAAGGTTATATTTCTTAAAACTTTTTGTTATTTCTTTTTCGTTAATACGAATGCTAATGTTCTCATCGTTGGTTCGTAAAACATCATCAAATTCTCTCAACTTTTCAGTTACTACTATTAAATTGTTAGGACTATCTTCTCTAGAGAATTGGTCTGGAATCGAAATTGTCTCTATCTCTGAATTAATTATTGAAATTTCATCCTCAATTTCTAATGAAGTTCTTACTGGAGTTTCTAATAAATCTTTAATATCTTCAATGTGAGTTTCTCTATTAACATTAATTTCTTTTTCGTAATCAGTTTGCAACATTCTGATTCGATTCTCATCACCTTTAATTGTTTCTAAGATTTTCTCATAGTCATTTTTGTAAATTTCGTAATGCGGCGTCAATTTCTCTAGTTCTTCTTTTGTCTGCTTTGATCTTGATTTAATCTGATTAATTTCATATTGAGTCTCTTTTGCTTTTTTCTGGAGAGCTCTTATCTTTTCGGCACTAGTAAGATTATCGTCAATACCTAATTTTAAAATTGAGTCGTTTTCTATATTATTCGTTGAACCATCTATTTGTCTTGTAATCCGATTAATTTGGCTGAAACAAGTTTTTTTAATTTGATTTAGTTTCAGAATATTATCTTCAAAATTAGCTAGTTTTCCTTTTATTTGGTCTATTTGATTTTTGCGTTGAAAATAGTCCTCTTTTATATAATTTAATTTGAGTTTATTGGTTTTTATAGATTCCTTCAACTTATTAATCAAATCTACGATAGCTGATAACTCACTAGATTTTTTGTGTTTTTTTGCTAGATCTAATTCTACTATCAGTTGATTTTTTCTTTCTGATAAGTAAACATATCTAAATGTAAGCAATATGATTTCAATAAATTCACTGAATTTTGAAAAAATCTCTAAGTTATATTCCACAATTTTCCGATAATTAGATAGATAATCTAATATTTTCAGGAAATTTTCTAATTCAGATAATTTGTCTGATTGGTTTTGAAAAAGATTAATTAATTTCTCAGCTGGAATTAAATCTAATTTTTTTACAATTTGTATAAAATCTTGATTTTGATATTCTTGAAATATCTCGCGTTTAAACTTACCCAAGATTAGAGTAAATCTATCTTTAATTGTAATTTTCTTCGGTCCAATGTCTAGTTCAAGATTATTTAGGCTAATAGGTAAATTCACTCCACTTTCTTTATTTATCAGATTCAAAATGATCTTTAAACTTTTTATACTCTTTTTCTTTCTTTTTTTTTCGTTCTCTGATTATTTTAATTGGATCTTCATCAAAATCTTCTTTTAATAAATAGTTTTTATCAGATGCCTTGTCAAATTTCATTTTAAACTTTTCAATTTTTTCTGTAACTTCATCCGAAAGTTCTAATGTCTTTTGGTTTCCACTTTCACTAACATCAGTTAACTTTTCTCTCTTCTTTTTTCGTAATCTTCTTTCAAATTCTTTTTTTGAAAATTTCAAATAACTCTCGTAAGTTTCCATTTGTTCTTCTTGGTTCTTTTTTAATTCTTTAATTTCTTGTTTTTGTTTACTTTTAGATAATAGTTCCTTTTTCACTTGTAATTCTTCTTCAGTTAGTTTGCTCTCAATAATCTTTAGAAATTCTTCATAAGTTATTTCATAGTTTATGTTGAATAGTTGTTTAAACTCTTCAATAATAGAAAAAGGTGTATCATTCGGTATTTTCTTTAATTCGTAATCTAAGCGTTTTTTTATAATTTTTAAAAAGCTTTTTTGAAGTTTTTCAGCAGAACTTAAAAAAATGGTATTTTGATTTAAAGCATCAATTAATTCTAACCATTGTTTAATGCTAATGGAGGGAGTATATGATATTTGAGTTATAATTTTACTTATACTTCTCTTTTCTATTAAAGAATGACCGATTACTGTAGTGTAATTTTTGTTTAAATCAAAAAGTTTTAAGTCATTCTTTAGATCATTCTTGTATTTATTGGTAAGTTTGTATGTAAGGTTTAGAAATTCGCTTATATTATTATTAAATAAATTTTTTAAATTTTTATTGATACTTTCTAGAATAATGGTTAAATCTGTTATCTGGCTAAGAAAGGATTCGTTATCGGAATATTGGGAGACAATTAACTTTTCTGATTCAAATTCATTAACGAGATTAGCTATTTTGTTAACTTTACCTTGAAGGTTCTCGACAGGTGAAGTCAATTCTCTAATTTTTTTAAGGTTAAATAACTGATTTTCCATCGCTTTTATCTTAAAAATATATTTCTAACCAATTTTATTATATTAAAATATTATATTTCTGGTGGACTAGATAAATTATCTCGATTATTTGTTGTTCTTCTAGGATTTACAAAACCTTGCTTATTATCACTTAATATGTCTTGTCTTTTAACGTGGATCGCTGTGCCTCCTACTAATTTTAGCGAATTGTAAAAAAGTTCATAAGTTAAGCGTTCGGTATAAATAGCTTTCAATAGAGATACTTTCGTACCTCTTTCTATATCTGAGCCCGAATATCCCATGGTTAATTCGAGTAAGCCTTTCATCTTATGTTTTTTGTGAAGCTCGTCCCATAATATATTACTTCCAACCTCAGAGGGTGAATGGCCTAATTTACGCTCCAAATTACTCTTTATACCTTGAATTCTTTCATATTCATCATTTAAATTTGCGTAAATTGAGTCGTCAACCCCGATTTTTGCGTTTTTAACTTTATTAAGGAATGATTCAATAATTTTTTTTCTTAACTGATAACCAGGAAATTCAAAACTAAAATGGAAGGTGAATCGCCTCCAAATAGCCGAGTCTAATTGATTTTGATGATTAGTAGCTCCAAAAATAGCTAACGGTACGCCTTCATAATTAATTCTATCAATTACTTGCAAAAATGATATAACAGCGCGTTTTATTTCACCAACTTCGTGAATATTTGATCGTTCAGACCCAATAGAGTCGATTTCATCAAAAAAGAGTATAAAAGTTCCTCTTTCTTTAGCGATTTCAGCTGCCAATTCCACAACATTTCTAATTTGTTTAATAGTGTCGCCAAGTAAAGGAGATACAAGTCTATCAGTTTCTACCACGCATATTGGTATGTCATACTCTTTTGCAAATCCCCGAGTAAGAGAGGTTTTACCAGTTCCAGGGGGACCATATAAAAGAACAGTCAAGCTGGGATTAAGTTTTGCTCCTTTTAATTGTTTAGCAAATTCGTGATATTTCTTTAAAGCTTTAAAGAAGTCATGTAAAATTTCTTTTTTAGCCTCATTGCCTAAGATGTCCTCAATAGACTCTTGAATATCGGAAGGAAAATATACTGCTCCATATTTTCCCATTCTATTTTTAATAACTTCGTCAGTATATGTTATGTTATCTTCCACTTCTTCTTTCGAATTGTTAATTTTTCTCATCTCATATTATTGTAATTTATTTATTTTTTCTTTCTTTATCAAATTTTTCACAAAATATTGCTATTTCGTTAATAAAATCTTTAAGGTTATCAATTTGAGAACCAATGAAGTTAAAAATTTCTTTTCGATACTGAGGAGAATCCCTTATTTTCATCTTATCCAGACCTAAATAGTTGGGAAAGCATATGAGTTTCATTAAGTAAGGTAATATTTTCTCATTTGTCTGTAAATCTTTAAAAATGGGGTAAAAAATGTTTTGATCTGACAATTTCCATTTTAAAATCCCCATGTAAATCAAAAAAGCGAAATTCATTGAAACCCAGTTTATCAATTCTTTTGATAAAAAACCTCTTCGTTGTGAAGCAAATGCCAAATAGTATAAATATAATGTTTCGTTGCTCAATTGCGGTAATAACCTAATTTTTCCATCAGACTGTATAGTGCTACGTATGAAATTATTCTCTAGCATGATTTCTATTAAGTTTTCTCTTGGGGCGAGGAAAATTTCGTCCATAATTCGGAGTCCGATGCGTTCAGAAATTTTATCTATGGCTTCTTCTTCTGCATTTGCGGTGGAATCAATGTAAGGGTTAAAAATATCAGCCTTTAAAATCATTGGGAGCTCTTGGTTTTCTCTTTCAGGGAACTCTCCAAAATTTGGATCAAGATTGTAGAGAGAAGTTATATTGTTAATCAACTGATAAACTTTTGGAGAAATCCCGGGAATTTCAAAGAAATCTGAATCTTCTAATTTTTCTCGATAATAAGTATGGGGTTGGAGTATATGCCGTTGACAATCGTACAAATCATGTGAAGCTTCTAATAATTTATTGTAAATTATTTGTAAGTTTCTTCCTCGAGGTAGCAATTTTTCTTCAATAAATTTAACTAAAACATACAAATATGTATTCTCTAAATTTTGTTCGTCTGGATTAGTAATGTGTTGTAAAACATTTAGTGCACCTACGGATTCATATAAGAACTCGATAATATAATCTTTAATATCTAGGATTGGAATCCGATCCCGATATTTTACTAAAAAATCTTTTATGATTTCGTATATATTTGATCTATACATCGCTGAAAATTCTGATAAAGCTCTTACTTTCCTTATGTTTCTTTTTTCTTCTTCTTCTCTAATTTTATCCAGAATTTCAGTGTCTAACAAAAGATCTGCATCAAGATCAATTATTATTCTCCTTGTTTCTCTGAGAATAGGTCGCATATGAGTTAAGAAAGTAAGGTATCTAGGGAATATATCCGTCCATTTTTCCCTCTTTCTACCATGTTTCACATTTCTTCTGGATTTTTTTTTATAACTCATAAGTTTCACCAAATTTATTATTTATGTTAACTTTCATCATATCCTACTACAATTTCTGTGAATATATTTGATATTTCCACGAAAATAGGAATCTCTACCCTGACTAATTGGCCTAAAACCCACTTATTAACATCTTTAATTAAAAAGCGTATCTGGTTATGGATTTTTTTATTAATTTCAGAATCTATTATTTTTGATAACCACAAACCTCCTCCTAACCTATAAGCGATAATTTTAATTAAAGGCTCAAAGAGAGGTTCTAAAACTTGCCTTATCATCCATGATTTCGGAATTACGCTCATGCTATCGGGATCATAATCGGGATCATTGAGTATAGGGCTAGTTTCATCCAAGGATAGTTTAGGTAAAAAGCTCAATAATAGGATCAAAGCAAAAATTGCTGAAATACCATTTAAAGTGTAGGACCCCCCAATCTTATCAAGATTATCTCTATTAATAGCTATATTAGCTAAAAACATACATATAAACACATTTCTATCGAAAGCTTCAGACACATAAGCATAACCTAACTCTTCGTCGATTATTAAGTATTTTTCTTCAAGAATTTCAATAACGCTTTCAGGAAAGGTATAAAAGGTGTATATTTTTTCTTCACTTCTTCTAATATCTTTTTCGACTACGAGTTCTTTTGAAACCAAACCAAACAATTGAGCAAGTTCTTCAAGCTGGTTTTTAATATAGTGCCGAGGTTTATTTGGATCACCAAACATTGCAAAAAACTGATGATCGACAATATGAAAGTCGTTCCTTTTGCTAAAAGCTTCAACCATCCTATCTATTATAGGTCCCTGAGTTCCTGAAGCAATAGCTTTTGCTTTTGAAGTTACGAATCCATTTAATAACTCGTTTATAATGAAATCTTGTTCATGCGTTCTAGATTTTATTATTTTTTTAAAGGCTTCAGTGAAATCCTTTGTATTTGGAAAGAAAGCATTTTGGATTTTATCATTTATAGATTTTAGAAATATGTCACCATTATTCTTGGGAAAGTGGAGCTTCATATTTTTTAACCTTTGAATTAGAGCCTCTTTTGCTCCTGGAATGCTTTCTATGTCTCTTTTTTCTAGTTCTTCAATGGCTTTTTCTAATCCTTTTTCAAAATCTTGAAGTAACCCTGTCCAAGTAGTATCTTGATAATTTTCCATTATATTCACTAAAGAATCTATTAAATTTTATTATCTACCAATTTAATTCTGTTTGTATTTTCTTTAACGCTTTAATTAACGGAGTAATAAGCTTTTTATCATAAATATTTGGAGAAGCTATTCCTCTTTGGGTTTTCCAGCCCATTTGTGTACCTTCTCCCATCTCTCTTTGCCCATATTTTAGGATATGGCTTAAATCTCTCATCCACCAATAAAACCTGAGCCACTTTTTATTTGGGTTATCTTTAGAATGGATAACTGCGAGAGCTTTCCACTCGCCCATAAGCCATTTCACAGTAATACCACTTACAGGCATATAGTAATTAATGGGAAAGTTAGATTGAAAAGTTAGATCGAGCTCTTTAGACTGTATATTAAAGATAGGTTGATTATATCCTTCGAGTATAACTATTTCACCACAATGTTGGCACTCATAATGAGACTTCTTTTTATCCATTTTTTTCTGACATTTTGGACAAGTTCGATTTTCAATTATCCGGTATTTGAGGAGGTTTAAATATTTCTCTTTTTCTAAGATTTCTTTTGTTTTAGGTTCTTGTTTTCCATACCTCCCACTCCACGTCCAAATATCGTCGAAATCGTTATTGATTTTTTCTAGAGTTGTAATAACATTTTTTAAAACATCTTTATCGTAGATTTTAAACATACCAGCATGTTGATAGCTTTTCCACCATGACAATCTTACATATTTTTCATCTTTTAAATAGGCACTATGGCAAATCAATGTAGCAAATAAACGCGCTTCAGTTTTACTTAAAATAATTCCTTTCTCACATATTTCATATTGCTTATTTAAACTTGCATTTTTATGGAAATATTCTCCGCCGAGAAACTGCCCTTCCTCAACCACCTTATCCTCATCGTCTTGGGCTTTATCATTCTTTTGTGTTTTTATTTTTTTGCATTGAGGACATTGGTAAATCCCAGCAACTAAAGGTTCCATTTCGATACCACATGCTGTACATTTCAAATTTAATCATCACTACTAGTTATTAAGTATCTTTCAAAATCTAAATTTAATAATTTTAATTCTTTTTTTGTTAGTTTTGTAAGTTCATTATTCGTACCTATTAACGCTTCTCTAAGCTTTATTAGAGCACTTTGTATAGTATTTACAATATTATCTTCATTAAAAGACACTTTCTCAATAAATTCAAGATAGTTAAACGCTCTACCCTTTCCTGAATAATATTTCCTAATTTCTAAGATTTTTTTCTCTATTTGTTGCATCTGGAATGAATAATTCAATAATAACACTATTTTTGTATTCCAATCACTAAGAATTGGATTATCAACATCAATATGTCGAAATTTGTCTGGAAGCTCAATTTTTTCATCTTCAAGATGTTTAATAATATCTATATCTTTCTTTATAGCTTCATATACTTTTTTCAGAATGGGTTTTGTTCTTAATTTAGGCTCAAAAATATCAATAAATTCGTCGATTTTTTCTTTTATTTCTAAATACCTTTGGTAAACACCTTCGATTGTAATCTCAATTTTGATTGCTTGATAAATATTACCATATTGGTCTAAAATGTAATAAACATCGTCTGGTATTGTATAATCATGATCTCCTATTTCAGAGACAAACGGGTGGATGGTATTACTCGTTTCGCACCTTACTCCTTTTAATTTGATTAATGCGGAGTTAAAATTCCGCCTCGTAAGAAACTTAAATTTTTTGTTTATAATTAAGAACAGTGTATGATCAGGCACTGAAATTGTATCATTCTCAATAGTTACCGTTTCTTCTCCTAACCGGATTAAGAAATCTCCCTCTTTTTGCTGAAATTCTCTCATACTTCGAATATTTTTAAATAAACCTAAGTCAACAGCTACTTCAATGAATTCATCGGTCCAGAAGTTTAAGATATTGTTTTTAAATATTTCATCTAATATCAAGACTTTCTCATATGATTTAATTAGTTCTGAATCATTTAAGTCTCTAAATAAGTCGTTTCTGATGACATAAAGAAATAAAACGATATATCTCATATCAATATCGTCAAGAACTTTCTCAATCAAGTTCTTATCATTATCAATTGACAAATTCGTATGTTCCATACCTAAAATCCACTTGCAATATTAAAAATCAATCATTTATTTCAGTTAAAAAGAGTAAGTGAATTAATTAATCATTCCTAAAAAATCTTTCGGTTTCCTCTATTCTACAATTGAAAAAGCGAAAATTTTTTAGTTTTGCTTTCTAATTACTTAATTGATTAAGAAATTTTTCAGATTAAATAAAATTATTTAGAGTATGAACTTCGATGGGAAGAAGAAAAAGAAAGCAACAATCCTACAAAAGAGTCAAGAGAGTTCCAAAGATTTTCACCTGCCCAAATAACTAAATGGATATCCCATTTAATATGGATTGCGGTGAAAAATCTATCAAGGTTGAGAATATTCGGAAAAGCGCAATTGCTACAGTGAAGTGTGGTCATTGTGGTTTAACAAAAGATGTTTTAGTTAATTCTATATCAGAACCTGTTGATGCCTTTGGAGATTTTATCGATATTCATTACGCTGATCAAGAACTTCAGAGATTAGAAAAACGCATAGGGAAATTTAAACAGAAAAATCAATGGGGGGAATTAGTTCTCTGCTATTCTATTTTATCGGATCTTTGCAAAGTAAAAGCTGCAGAAGCCTTAGAAGATGAAGACAATGTGAATCTCGATGAAGTAAATAAATGGAAAATTAAAGCTGAAGAATATAAAAGATTAGAAAAAGGCGCTTTACTTCAATTAGACTCGTTAGAATTGGAAAAAGGAATTAAAACTGATGATGAATCTTTATTTACAGAACATGACGAAAGCGATATGAAGAAAGCAAAGAAAATTGAAGATATTTTTGACGATCCTGGATTTCTTGAATTTTAAATTAATCTAATTCTCGATTTTAAGATATTTTTATAATTCAGAATATAATATTCTTTTTACAACATTATAACGGATATACTTTCATATAGAAAGTAAAGATTATTTTAAAAACGCGAGTTCGATTAAGTTTTCTTTTCATAATGAAGTAGGACCAGTTATAAAACACTAATTTTTTAAAAAGATTCATCAAAATCGCACCAAAAGGATTAAATCTTGAAGTGAGAAATTAAGAAATTATGCTTATTAACTAAAAATAAATAAAATTTATGTATATTATCCTGATTGAGCTCGTTTTGAAAATAATTGCTTTAGTTCGCCCATTATAGCCCCTCTTAAGCTTACGGGGCTTGCTGGACGTACCCCTCCAGGGCCTCCCGGTGGAGGCGGTGGTCCTCCCGGTGGTCCTCCCGGTGGTCCTCCCGATGGAGGCGGCGCGCTAGCAGGGGCCGAAGGTGCTGCAATAACTGGAGATGCCCCGGTCCCTCTTGTTCTTAATGCTGAAACTTCATTATTTATAGTAGTAATTCGCGATTCTAATGTTGATATTCTTTGACCGACATTAGCTAAAGACTGATCTACTAAATCTGGTATTCTTAGAATCATTGACATCATCCTTTCAACGATATCGCCAAATGTATTTAATTTTTCTTCAAGTGGAGCTTTTTTAGCTTCTTGCATGAAATTTGCGAATTCTTCTGCCATTTTACACTCTCTCTTTTAAGTATAACGAATTATCCTAGTAATTTTCTAATAACTATATATTTGAACTATTTAATAAATTTAAGTTCATACTTAACAATTTAATTAGAAAAAATATAAAAAAAAAGATTTAGTTTAACTAGATTTATTAACTGAGTCTTTTAAATTAACCCAGAGTTCATCTACTTCATTTTTAACTTGTAAAAATTGACTAATTTTTTTCATTAATACATCTCTTGCGCGATCAAAATCTCGTTGACAGTCGTTTAATTCGGATTCTAAGATTTTTATTTTTTCTCCTTCGATTAAATCGTTCTTCTTTTTTTCGACTGATAATGCTTTTTTAATAACCACACTTCGCTTATTTGCTACTTCACTCAATGCTGAAGCAAATTCATACTTTTTTTCCACTAAATAATCTTTTTTTATAGCAAGATCTTTAATCGAATCGATGTATTTATTATTGACCTCGATATATTTGTCATTTTTATGGATAATATCCTCAAAATATTTTACTTCCTCGTCTTTAATATTTGATCTTCTCTCTCTTACTAGAGTCTGCATTTGTTTCAATACATCTCTAAAAGTTCTATTCAACATATCTCGAGCAAGATTTGTTTTTCTCAAATTATTAGCGTATTTTTTTTGAGAATCGATTAAAACATTCTGAGCTTTAGCTAATTTTTTTATTTGATTTACTAATTCTTTTTCCATACTTGCTAATTCAAGTTCATCTTCATGCGTAATAATTGGGCTCATTATAATCAAACCAACTTATTATTGATTAAAAATAATTTATGATATTATTCTTATGTAAATTCATAATTATAATATTTAGTCTTTTTAATTGCTAACTAATTATAAGGAATTAAAGCAGTAAGTATATTATCTCTATAGTTTGCTTTAATAATTTTTGCTACTATAACTTTTCCAATTAATTCTTCGGTAAAAACTATAGGTTTTTTTAATAGAATTTTAATTCCGAGAGTATCGTTGATTTTTCCAATACATTCATTTATCCACCTTCCCCTTGAGACGATTTTTATTTTTATTAAGTCGTCTTTTTTAAGATCTAATGTAGAAACGCGAGCTCTCTTATGTATACCGAAATCTCTGGGCCCAAGTTTTAGTTTAATGCCGTATTTCTTTTCTAACTTTGATAATTGTAAGTAAAAATAACCCCATGACTTTGGTTTGATTTTTTTTAGTGTTCTACCCGTCTTATAGATTAAGTACTTCTGAATACCAATTTGAATTTGTTGCTTAGAATATCCTTCACCTCTTAATTTAAGGACTAATTCTATTATTTCTTCAATATCCCTTTCATTTTCTCCTGGAAACCAAACTGGCGCAATTAAAACTTGAATATTGCTATTCAATAGAGAATAAATATTCTTTATTAACTTATCCACATCATAGTGTGTACAATTACATAAATAACAGTCAGTTTCCTCTTTTAAACTATTTAAACTGATGTTAATTCTTGTAAGATGGTTTTTCTTTAATTTCTCAATAATTTTTGTCGAAAGCAATAATCCGTTGCTTTGCATTGAAATAGTTGATACTCCTTCGATTTCCGAGAGGTTATTTAGCAATTTAAACAATTCTTTATATAGTAAAATTTCACCGTAGGGTGCGAGATGAATTTCGAGATCGTAGTTCCCCTTTAATTTGGCGATTTCTTTGACTCTTTCAACTATATAATGTGAATTAACAACAAAATTAGTGCTATAATCGCCAGAACTGACAAAACAATACTTACATCGCAAATTGCAAAGGGTTAAGGGCTTAAGCTCGATAATATTAGTTCCTCTATCAATTACACCAAGAAAATCTACGCCCATTATGGGTATTTCTGAATTAAAGTCTATGTATTTAATATCTTCATTCATTTTAGAGACATAAATTATTTGTTTTATTGTTCTAAATTTTATACCTTAAAATAGCAACGAGAGATCCTAAATCAATTATTTGTTGTCCAGTTGGGTGTTCACTACTTAAAATATTAATTTTTCCACCCCCCCTTTCAACTCCATTTAAAATACGCTCGATTTGTAATTTTTTTTCTTTTGTAGCCCCTCTTATTAAAATATCGGCGCAAAACAATTCTTTTATAGCACCTTTTTCAATTGCGTTAGAAATCTCGTCAAATCCAATGACGATAAGGTCGGAATTTGTAGCAAATAATTGCATTATTTCTTCAATTTTCTCGGTTTCAAGCAAAACTTTTACATTTTCCTTTAAGCTTTTTAATTCTTTCGATTTCAATGTCTCTAAAATGGCACTCTCCGTTCCGGAGCTAGCGTGAATGCAATAAATTTTTGGTAAATTGGGTATTTGGGCTTTTTGTTTAATAAATTGATCAAAACGATCCTTCGTGCTTCCAGGACCACAAATTATTATAGTATTTATTTTTACATTCTTTATTTTTTCGCTTAGAACTCTACTTACATCGCTAAAAAATTCTTCGTAAGCTTTATTTCTAAATGATTGTTCGTATCTTTTACCCGGTATGTTTTTTTTGATTGTAGCTATCCTATTATGACTAAAATTTGTTATAAGGGCTATAGTTGCTAATCCAGTTTCGATTGCTATCATTAACATATTAAAATCTGTCTCGAAAGTAGATGGTTTTTTAAGGCGTTTTATTTCGCTCTTTAACCACCTTTCTTTTTTAATTGTTAACTTTTGTCCAGGTTCTATATTGAATGTATGGTATGTTCCATAAGAGACGAAGTCTTCTGGACCTTCTAATATAGTCCCCTTTACCCTTAATCTATTTGAAAATTCGTGGAAAGAGACAGATTCAACTTTAAGTTTCAAGTTCATTCGTTTTCTTTCACCCTTAGAACCTTCCTTTAACACAATTCTTCTGTGAGTTCTAGCTGAGACCTCGTCACTTTTATCAATTACATTAAATAGCGTCCATAAATCGTTTAAATTTTCAGTTCTTACCGAAATGTTTTCGTACTTTTTATCTATTTCCAGAATTTTCAACTAAAATATCAGACTCCAAAGTTCAAATTTGCATAATTAATTTATATATAAATAAGTATAGTATAAACAAGAAGATAAATAGTATCTAAGTCTGTTTTATTATGAAAAATAAAGAAAAAAAATTTAAAAATACGAAAAATACAAAAAATTTAATCTTTTGCTCCTAAGGCGTTTCTAACTTTTTCTAATTCATCCATTCGTTTCTTTTTCTCTTCTTCACGTTTTCTCATGTCTTCCTCGTCAACCTTTTGGAGAGTAACACCTTTTTTGATTTCATCTTTTAATTCATTACCTAAGGGCGTCATTATACCTCAACTCTTATGTTTTATTCCCTTTTTTGAGCTAATTTTCAATAGGGGTATATACAAATTTTATAATAGAATTTATTTATAAGTCTTGGTTTTTAGAAAAAGTCTAAATGTTCAAAATCATTAAGTAAGCACTTTCTTTTTGCCGGTAGTAGTTTTCTATTTTTTCAACGATTCGAAAGTTAAATTTCTGATACAATTTTATAGCCGCTCTATTTTTGGAGTTCACATTCAAAACAATTGTTTTTATAATATGCATTTCTTTAACTTTCTTCATTGTATAATTTAAAAGATAAGTTCCGCAACCTTTATTTTGATTGTTTTTTCTGATTAAAAGATTAATCAAATTTACTCTGTCTTCTCGATCTTGAATAATAATAATGAACCCTATAATATTATTCGATATTTCATCATCGATGAGCTTAAGAAAATAAGTATTCTTTATTATCAAATTAAGAATTAAATCTTTAGAAAAGGAGTCCTTCTTGAAAGATTTTCTTTCTAAATTGTAAATTTCGTCTAAATCCTTAAGAATGACGGTGTCAATAATCATTTAGTCCCATCTCTTCTTTGAATAACTTGATAGGTGTTTTTTCGGTTATTTGTTGATATTTTTCTTCTCGAAACGGTGTCATTTCTATTATATATCCTTGTAAATTATGTTTAATTAGTAAATCCATAAAAGAATCTTCCAAAGTAAACTTTATGGGTAAATTAATATTAGTTACTCCGTAAGATAAGAACTTTTGAGGGATTTTTATTTCATGTAATAAAATGTTATAAAACTCTTTAAGATCTAGTTTCTTCCCTTCTAGTTGAGTGTATAATAGCAAACCCTCTTTCGTGATTTGTTCGTACGGTAATTTTATTGTTTTTGCGCGCCTTAAATACCTTTCTCTCAATTGCCAATAATCCTTAGCCATAATCGTACAAAAATGAATTTTGATTGAAACTTTTGGAGCGATATCATGTATGAGCTTAATAGCACTCTTTCTACTATTCTTCACAGATGCTATTGTACCTGCTTCCAATTTAAAGTTTCGTTCTTTAAGGTTTTGGCTATTTGGTAAGCTATACTCAAATTCATTCAAATTGATAAAATCTGCGCCTATTTTGTTCAAATAAAAAATGAGTTTTTTTAAATTTTCTATATATTCCACATCTGGAATCACAGGAACTTCAGCCCCTACAGACATACCCTTTTTTAATGCGTATTTAATTATGTTCCAATTTTCCTTTGATGGGTTGAATCTAATTTCGTCTAACCCTGCTCGAGCGAGTTTTGCCGCAATTTCTTCGCTAAAATCAAGACCGTTGGTATAAAGATGAATGTGAAACTTTTTTCCTTTATTTTCTTTGATGAATTTGATATATTCTAGCGTTTTTTTTAAGTTGGGATCATATAATGGGTCTCCACCCGTAATACTCATACCTTTCGCATTAATAGCTTTAAGTTCGTGTAGTATCTGTTCTTTAGAAGATATTTGAATCTCATTTATATAGGTATCTTGCTTACCTTTTCGTTTTTCAGAAATTGGACAATACCACCAACAATGTTTTGGATTCTGGCAGATTCCATTAAGAAATAATACTGCTTTAGTACCCTTTAAACATTGTTGGCATCCTTTAGGAATTCCTTCTTTTTTTACATAAAATGTCTGTGCTTTAGATTCTAAAATTACTGGATCTCTCATCTTTGTAACAGCTTTTTTCTTACAATTGATTTTTCATTGGCTAATTTTTTTAACACATCTTCGGTAGTCTCGTTCATTTCAATTAATCTCTTTAGAAATACGCCTGTTCTTCCAAATTTTTCTCTCTTCAAAAGAACTCTTTTTCTTTCATTAATCATATCAATACT
>JAUWDN010000233.1 GCA_030608765.1 Promethearchaeota archaeon | reverse complement strand
AATCACAAGCTTAACTTATAGCCAATGGAGTAGCATTTTAGGCTTAATCAGTCCAATTAGTACCCTAATCTTCGCGGTTCTTTTATCAGGTGAATATTTTCCACCGGAATATCTATTTATTGTTGTAGTTTTTCTAGTTATAGCAGTTGTTTTAAGATATGCGCATGAAGTTAAGAATGTTATAAATGCTTATATCCTACTAAAGATTAAGAGAGGTTGTTTAGACACAATACCCATAAGAATATTAAAATTTTATGGAATCAAGGAAATTTATTCATTAATTGGTAAGTTTGATTTAATGCTGGATGTAAGAGTAAATTCTTTTAGAGACTTTCATTATTTAATAAATAGAAAATTGAAACCTTTAAATGAGATTTTGGAAATGGAAGTACAATTTGTTAATAAAATAGAAAAAATTTAAAACAATAAAATAAAAAGGAGTAATAATCATGAGAGCTATTATATTATGTAAATTAGGAATAAGTGTAATTAGTAAAGTAATTGATGAACTTAAAGAGATACCCCATATTACTAAGGTAATGTCATTAACTGGAGATTATGATGTCCTTGCTGAAATCGAAGTAGAATCCTCTGAAGAATTATACGAGATCTTTGCTAATAAAATAGATTTAATTGATGGAATAATATCCTCAAACACGCACCTCATTATGAAAGCTTGGGAGAAATAAATACCTAAAGAATTATAAAACAAACTAAACTTTTAAATGCTTTTTCAAGCAACTCATAGAGAAAGAAGCCCGCTAACTGCAAGATTAGATTTTTTCAATGGTAGTAACGGAAAAAGTTTGGAAAATACTAGGTTCTTCAATTCCTTGGAATTGTAACAGAATCCCATCCTAATAGTGGTATTGACTTAGGATTAGAAAATCATTCAATCGTCCTCGCTGCAGGAGATTTTCCCAACCCATCTAATCCAACTAATCTTTTTCTGTCTCATCAAACCTATTTATTTTGGAAGGCTTTCTTTTATTCCCTTAAAATTTTTACTTTCTAAATATTTACATTACTGTTAAATAATAAAAAAATTTAAATAAGAATAACAAATTAGAATATCTATAATTTTACATAAGGAGGTTTGGATTTATGAAAATTGAAGTAAAATATTTTTTTATTGTAAATTCTATATTAACATTATTCTTCGGTCTTGGTTTTTTAATCATTCCTGATTTCTTAATGCCTTTATTTGGATTTTCAGTTGCAGGTGATGGTCCTCTTGCTTTTAGATTTTTCGGAGCTCTCGTTCTTGGAATTAGCATTCTTACATTTGCAGTTAGAAATGAAGTTCCTTCTCCTGCAAGGCGAGCTATCATCTTTTACTTGTTCGTAATTTATATACTTTTAGATATCTTGAAACTTATTTTCTGTGATCTTACAAACCCAATGATTTGGATTATGTTTGCCATCCATACAACATTCGTTGTAGCTTATGGATCTTTCTTACTTCATCCGGAATAAAAAGAAAACAAGAATTTTAGAGAGTGTAAAAACAATAAGGTAAGATTTTATATTAAAATTCTTTCTATTTTTTTTTTAATTATTCTTCTAACAATATTTTTAATCCTTGCATAAATTGATGTGGAGTAACTCCATGTAAAAGTGCTTGGTGATTTCTGCTTAAATTATATAAAATAAGGTTTTATTTTTCCCTATTAGAGATTACGCTAAGAACAAGAGTTTTAAATGCTTTTTCAACATTACCACCCTGTTTAGCACTTGTCTCGATAAATTCGCTAGCTTTCATTTTTTTTGCTAATTTTTCACCTTCTTGGGTTGTAACTATCTTTGCCTCTGTTAAATCGTTCTTATTGCCAATCAAAAGATAAGCAGCGTTCTTATTTCCAAACTCTTTTAAATCTTTCAGCCATTTGGATTTTACATCTTTAAAGGTAGCTGGTCGAGTTACATCATACACAAATAAGGCTCCAGCGCAACCTTGAAAAAACGCTTTTCGCGATAAATCATATTTATCTTGGCCTGCTATATCCCAGAGTATCATTTTTACATGGATATTTTTCTCCTCAAGATTCATCTCTTTTATAACAATATTAACTCCCAAAGAAGGTTGATAATCTTGTTCAAACTTCTGATCAATATATTGATTAATTAGTGATGTTTTTCCAACAGCAGAATTACCTAAAACGGCTAATTTAAAAATCATATCAGTTCTATCAGACATGCAACATCAAATATTATATTTTAGATAATATCAAAATAATGAAGTCTACCTTTTTAAAATATCTCTAATATCAATAAATTACATATCACTATTACGAACAAGTTAAAAATTAACTTAATCTAATAACCTACCGCTTGTCCATCTTTTCGTGGATTGGAGGCTGCAAGATAATCATCTTCGAGTTTATATATGATTTGAGCGCCACCAAATTCGAAATAATGTCCATTATATACTTGATGATTTGAAAAATAAAATAATGTTAATTTGGAATGTCTTTTTTGTTGAAAACTATGAGGCTTCCGATTACGAGCGCGGCATTTATCGACGCTAACACAATTATATCCCGAATAAATAAATCTATATCCGCGTGTACGAGATAATCGAGGGGATTGTAATAAAAGAACACCGTAAAATACTTCAAGTTTTCGATCGCTTCCATGTAAGAATAAAACCCATCGATAAAAAACATCAAAAAGAGCGCGATAATGCCTATTACCATTGCTTTCTTGGAATTAAGGAAAATTGTCGAGGCGAAAAAGGCAATCATAGATAAAGCACTTAAAAACAGGACAACTATAACATAGGTCCCCCACACGCGGTCCCAATAAAGGCCCTCGTCTATAAACAACTGAGAAGTTGCGATCCCTCCAGAGAGGATAAGAAACGCCAAAGCCATCATAATTGTTATAAGCATATATAGCGAAACAATTTTGCTACCCAAAAACTTGGTTCGAGTTATTGGTTTTGACAAGAACAACTCGATGGTTTTTTCTTCGATATCTTGCGATAGAAGCGAACTGGCAGAAAAAATCAAATATATCCCCGCCCACAACCAAATAAAGCCTAATACCTCCATGGTAAGGAAACCATAAGGATTAGTCATGGCAACCAATCCCCCAAAAAAATCAAATAAACCTTCTGGGAACATCGCTATAATAGATTCCATGGCCTCCAAATCCAAATCGTTTAATATATATATTGTAAAAACCCCAAATAATCCTGTAATTCCCCCAAGAAGAATGGTCGCCCACTTTTTGTCTTTTAAATATTCTTTCATTATTGTTAACAATTGACCCATCTAATCCATCAACCCCTCAGCTTTAATATTGTCCTTTTCTAAAGAACCAGCGCTGCTCGAACTTGTTTCGTAATATTTCATAAAAATATCCTCGAGGTCGGGACTTTGGATCTCTAAATCGCTTACCTTTCCGACCTGTCCTAGAACATTTATGATTTCGGTTAGATTTTCGCGAGAAACTGTAAGAGAAACGCTCGTCTCGCTTGTTCTTAAGTTATCAACAATTCCGGTTGGGATTTTAGAGTTAAAT
>JAUWDN010000258.1 GCA_030608765.1 Promethearchaeota archaeon | reverse complement strand
TTAATTGGGATAGATCAAATTTCTGCTGAAAAATTAATTGATAACAATGTTAACAATATAGAGGAGTTAGCACATTTATCTTTGGAAAGCCTTCCTAGTATTAAAGAAATACCTAATAAGATCCTTACAAAATGGGTTAGGATTGCTCAAGTATTAGAAAAAGCAATAAAGGAAAAAATAAGGACACACAAAAAATTATTAATGATTGGTTTAGACAATGGTGGAAAAACCAGTATCTTAGCTGTTCTTCAAGATAAATTCTCAATAATCAAGTCTCTTCTGCCAACAAGGGGAGTAAAACGGGAAAAGTTAGATTTTTTTGGGTATCCGATACTTTCTTGGGATTTAGGAGGACAAGTCCAATATAGAGAAAAACTATACTTCAACAGACCTGAACTATTCTTTACTGAAGCGGATTTAATTTTATACGTTATTGATACACAAGATAGTGATAGATTCGCAGAAACGGCAAATTATTTCCGTCAGGTTTTAAAAGTTTTAAAAGATTTAAACGAATTTCCTCCAATATTAGTCGTATTATCAAAAAGTGACCAGGATATTCGCACATCTCTCGAATGGCAGAATAACGTGACTGCTATCAAAAATAAGTTTAATAGTATCGTAAGAGAACACGAAAATACGACTATCAGCTACTCTGACACGACAATCTATCAAAGAGAAACCATAATGCAAATGTTCAGCGAAGCATTAAAATTAGTATCTGAAACATCTGAAATTATCGAAAATATCCTTGAGGATTTCACAAGTACGATAGAAGGAAAGGCTTCAAGTTTAATTTCAATGGATGGTTTAATTTTTGGAACCTATACAAGTTCGGATATTGATGAAGCATTGTTAAATAATACAGCATTAATCATGCTAACGCTTTCCAACTTCCATAATTCAATAGGCTTAACTAGAGAACCTTCCATAAGTCTCGATTTTCCTCTGAATGGATTTACCATTCGAGGTGAAAAATTATTTGAATACTCAGAACTAAAAATACCGGTTTACTTATGGCTTCTATCCGAGAACATCGATCTTCTTTACGAGAAAATCGATTACTTCAAACAGCAGCTATTACCATTGATTAATTTATTTCTTTAATCAAAAAATTTTTCGGAAGTTATAATTTAACCCTTATTACTCAATTCCTCTTTTGCTGAGAGTAAATATTCAGTGCTTTTGTTCATCATCTCAATTGCTTTATCGATTTTTTCAGCAACTGAATTTAAACCTTTTTCCTTTGCGATGTCTCTCCATTTTATATAACTTTCTTTATGAGAGTTGTTATGTGCCGCCCAATGCTCACATAATTTGTAAAGTTTTAATACTTGTTTTTCTACCATTTTTATCACTATTCGTTTTATTGAGTATTAAAAAGTAAGAAAATAATTAGATTTTTTTGATTTTTCTACTCTTGATTTAAGTTTTCAATCGATGCATTAAATCATTTCAGATAAGGAACAATAGGGAGAATAAAAAAAGATTTACAATGAGGCTAAAAAATCTGACACCGCTAAATCGGACATGTCGGCATCGACTAAGCTGTCATCAATTTCATCTACGAGGAGATTGAATTTATAGGAGCATTTTTCTCCTCCTGTTAGAATACACTCAACTTCTTCACCATCTACATCGATACCCAGTACATCGAAAAAACTGTTGAATATTCCAAGATATAGTAGGCATAAGTTTTTAGCCATTATATTTCCCTTTTCTTCAGTAGCTAGTGAATCATATACATTTATAATAATATGATCTTTTTTAAACACTCCAGTGAGCACGCCATACCCCATTAGCATCATAACCTCAAGTGTGCCCAATACAACTTCCTTTTTAGTAGCCATAACCTCACTGCTCCAATCTTTATTAGAAAAAAACTTTTCCATAAATATTTTACCGAGAGATTTTCCAACCCATATAAGGATATCTTCAGCATTTGTTCCAGCGAATTCGCAAAACTCCATGATTTCATTAGGGCGAAGCATAACGAGCCTCATTTCTTTATCTTTATCGCCTAAAAATAATTGTCCTTCCTTTTCTTCAATATTGATTTGTAATTCTTTTTTTAATCGTTTGATCATGGTTTTAACCTTAAATCATAATAGTAAATCTTAACAACAATTTCTTTGAAAGTATTTGATATAATAGAAATTTAAGCGGCTAGCTATATAAATTTATTGATGTAAGAATTTTTAGCTATAAGTTCTACTCTGAGACTAGCGTGAAAATCGTATTTAATGCCTTTTCAATATTATAGATAGTCTTAACAGAAGTAAATACAAACTTCCAATTACTGTTTTCTAATTTTTCAAATTCAAAAAACTCAATAATTTCATTCCTTGTTCTTTCAAGAGATTCATTACTGTCGTGAATATTATGGTTAATTAAATCGATTTTATTACCTAATATAAGAAGGGGTATATCCTTAAATTCATTTTGAGTAAAAATTTTCCAAAATTCTCTTTTTGATTCTTCAAACCGTAATTGGTTGGCAACATCAATCATATATATTATTATATTCGAATCTTGAAGCCCTAGTAGCCATCTTTCACGAAATGTACTCTGTCCAGGACTATCCCATATTGACAAGAAGCCATTTTCTCTTTGGATGTACTCAATGTTAAATCTTTTGCTTGGCGTAAAAAAGTTATCGCTGTATAGACCTGTTTTAATCCTTCTAGTTAAGGATGTCTTTCCAACATCGTCAATTCCAAATAAAAAAACTTTTGTAAATAATCCTGAGGGTTGAAAAGAAACATCAGAGGCTCTTTCAAGGGTTTCGTCACCGAACCTTTTTATATCGATAAATAAAGTTATTAAGAAGTTCTCAATCTCCATTTCGTCTTTAAAAAAACAAGATTTTTCTGTATTTAGTAATTCATTGGATAAATCTTCAAATATTTCTTTATAATCGAGGGGATTATCTTCTTTTTCAAATATTAATCCTATAAGCATTTCAGAATTAACGCATATAGTAAATATGTTTTGGTCTCCAATAATTTGCGAAATAGGACTACTAATTACGAAGTGGTTAGTGTAATGGTTTTCTCTATTAAGATCATTGTGGATTTTTGATTTTTCACTACATTGTTCTATTGGGGAGCCATGATCATGACCGTGAATGATTTTCAAAACGAATTCATTGTTTTCCTTTTTATCTATATCTTCGGGATAACTATAGATATCAAGATTGTTTAAATCGTGAGAATCTTTGCGTTTTAACAAAAATATTTT
>JAUWDN010000246.1 GCA_030608765.1 Promethearchaeota archaeon | reverse complement strand
CTTACTAATAAATCCATAAAATACATCGAATCGTAAACATCAATCCCTTTAAGTCTAAATTCAGTAAAAATTTTTGCTGATATTTCTTCAGATTTGCGTGGCATGAGAAATGTTTTATAGTTCGCAAATGGAGGTTTTGGAAAAACTTGTAATGAAACTTGGGTTTTCACTCCAAAAATTCCGTTATCACCGCAAAAAAGGCTTGCGAAGTCAGGACCGTTTCCGAATCGATTGAAAGGGGATTTGGAGTACTTATTAGCTTGAGAGCCTGTTTCAATTATCTCTCCAGTTGGTAGAACGACCTCTAAAGAAACTAATTGATTAGTACACGACCCATATTTAGCACACCCCCCACCTCCTACAGATTGATGAGAGATACCGCCTCCAACTGAAGCTGTCAGTCCGGATCCAGGGCCTAAACACCCCGTATATAATCCGAAATTGCATAAATAATCGTTCAATTTTCCCCACGATATGCCTGCTTCAACGGTAACAATAAGATTTTCGTGGTCTAGATTAATTATGTTGTTCATTCCCTTTAAGTCCAAGACAATTCCACTATCACCAATGGGTTTGCTGCCACCGAATTCACAGTCTCCGCCTCCACGAGGTATAACAGCTATATTTTCATCATTAGCAACCTTAAGAATTTCAGAAACCTCTCGAGAATCCTTTGGTCTTATAACGATATCTGGGACGCCTTGTAATACGGGGTCTACAGTCCTCGAATAAGCGTGTCTTACATATAGGTTATCTGAAATACAATTTTTTGATACAACCTTTTCAAGTTTTTTATATAATTCTGACAAGTCTTAAATCCTTTTAATTATGGATTAAAATAATTTATATTGGAAAGCTTCAACTACTTAAATGTATCTCAATTATTACTTATGGTCTTAGAAAATTGTATTTGAGTAAAAAATATATTACTATTACCTTGGCAGTAATTTTATTACTATTTCCATTATTTTTTGGCATTTACACTGAATTCCTCTTCATAAATGATTTTTCTCTTTTCAGTCTGGCATATTTACTAATAGGATTTGTATTCCTTCTAGTTTTAGGAAAAGTGATGGAACATTTTATGTACAAAGGAGCAAGTAAAGAAACTATGAAACAACACGGTGTAATTAATGCTCTATTGAATAAGAATGGTAAAATCATCTTATATGTTTTTTTTCCTCTAACTATGATAATGGAAGAATTCATTTTCCGATATTATCTCATAGGGATATTATTATTCCAGCTAAAGTTAGGGTTAATCTTAGCCATTTTAATTTCAAGTATAATTTTTTCTCTATATCATTTACATATCTGGTTTAAATTTAAAAATTTAAAAATCTTGATATCCTATCTCATATCCTCATTTCTATTAGCAATCTATAACGGATATCTTCTTATAACGCTCGGAATATTTGTGTGTATCATAATTCATGCCATTTTAGTATTTATTTTATATTACAATCTTTACAAAAAACTTTCTTAATATTCTCTGATTATTGTTTTTATAATTAGGATATTTATTATTGGTTGAAATTATGAAATTATATTTCCGAGATTTAACAGAAAAGGATATTCCAGCAATCTTAGACATCAGTAAAGACATATGGGAGGGAGATGATTACATTCCTGAAGTTATAGAAAGGTGGTTAAATGATAAAGACAACTTGGCTTACGGTGCTTTTCTTGAAGAAGAAATGAAGGAATTAATTGGACTTGGAAGAGTAAAGATGTTTCCTAATGGAGTAGCGTGGTTAGAGGGTGGTCGAGTGAAGATGACTCATCAAAAGCAAGGAATAGGACGCGATTTGATGAAATATGCAATAGATTACGCGATTCAAGCAGGCGCTAAGGTCGCTCAATACGATACATCTTCAAGAAATCTTGGTTCGAAATCTTTAGCAAAATATCACGGATTTGAAGAGAAAAAAAGGATGGAAGTCTTAGAAAGTGAAGTTAACAAGTTAAAACCAAGAGAGTACGATTTCTCGGATATAAGGGCTATTTCTAATGAAGAAGCAAAAAAGTTTTATTCAAGAATGGATATTGGTCCTGGAGAAGAAATAAATATTGGTTGGTCTTATATTCCACTATCAAGTTTAGAAGACAAAAATTCTTTATGGTTAACTAATTCTGAAGCAATTTTACAAAAAATAGATATTCAGAGTCTCACTCAACCAGAAAATCCTAGAGAAAATGAAGTATGGATTATAGTTTACGGTGACCCATTAGCAGTTTGTAAATTAATATCTTATACATTAAGCTTCGAAATTGATAAAAATGGGATCGATTTAGTTTATATTTACTGTAAGGCTGAAGTAGTAAAGAATGTAAAAGAATTAGGGTTTAAAGATCCCTCTTGGGAAGAAGAAAAACCCGTAGCGGTTGTTCTTTATGAAAAAAAGTTAAGTTAAAATACTGATTGATTGAAAAATAAAAATAAAAAAGGAAATTACATCTTTCTTAAAGCTTTTTTATCTACTTTGCCGATTGTTGTTAATGGTAATTGATCGAGAAATTCAATGTATTTAGGGACTTTATATTTTGCTAAATTGTCTTGAGCATATTGTAAAATATCTGCTTTAACTTCTTCTGAAGCGTGGTAGCCTTCCTTAAGCAGCACATACAATTTGACTATTTCTGAACCAGGACGATCTGAGTCCGGGATTCCAACAGTTGAACATAACTCAATTGCGGGATGCTTATTCATCTTATCGTCAACTTCAACGCTAAAAACCTTAAAGCCGCTGACAATTATCATATCTTTTGTACGATCAACGATGGTAATATATCCATTCTCATCCATCACACCAACATCACCAGAATAGAACCAACCGTCAACAAGCGCATTTTCGGTTTCTTTTGGTTTATTCCAATATCCTTTGAATATTTGAGGGCCTTTTATGGCTATTTCTCCAGGTGTTCCTATAGGGACTTCCTTCTTTCGATCTGTAACGTCTACTAGTTTTACTTCTGTGTTCGGAAATGGAACCCCAACAGTTCCAACTTTCTTCTTTCCAAGGTAAGGGTTCATAGTTACTCCGGGAGACGCCTCCGTCATTCCCACTTCTTGGAGTAGTTGATAGAGCAACGGCGTTTGGAAGCCCAACGGGAGGACCTGTGAGTTGCGAGGTAAAGACCGCTTTACATGGAGTTAAGGGTACTGCTAGAATATTGCCAATGATAAACGGTTTAGGCGGAAGAGAAGTTACTTTGGAACAACAAAAAGTTCAATTAAAAATGTTAATAAAACTGAACGAAACTGGAGAGCTCCCAAAAGATATGCTTTATGGCACTTTTTGGGACGGATTATTAGAGGTGAAATAAATTATGGTAAAATTAAAAGAAGCATTAGAATCTTGTCAAGAAGAATTTTTTCTTCCAGGCAATTCTTGTTGTGCTGG
>JAUWDN010000210.1 GCA_030608765.1 Promethearchaeota archaeon | reverse complement strand
TTTACTTTAGAGGAAATTTTACTGATATTAATTTAATTTCACTTAGAGACTCTGGAGGGTTACTTTCTCCGACTGGATTGCTTAATTTTACTATATTTGAAGAAGACGATTTAGATATTGAATTTAACATCACTGATTCAGAATATTTCGATAGTTTAATTACTGGTGATGCTGACTCATACATAGTAAGATATACGAATCTTGGTACTGGATCGAATGGAATTCTTGTTGCAAATCTAAATTTCATAACGGCCCTACATACTGGAACAATTTTTACCTCAAATCCTGCCTTAACAAGAGGTAGATATTCACTTAACATTACCACTTCGAGAACAAATTATGAAGATGCCACTTTCATTTTCAATTTAACAGTTATTGAAAAATACCAAATGAGAGTGAATTTTACATACCTTAGAGATGTAGATGCGGGTGACCCCTTTACTATTGTGGTTAAAGCTGAATTTCTCAATGGAACAGTATGGTTTCCTTTAATAGATTGTACTGTGATACTAACACCATATCTTAATAATAATCCCTCAACAATTCAAACTGATCCTACAAATAGCACTGGTGAAATCTTATTTATAATTAATGTACTAGGAAGTACGAAAACTATGAATTTAACGATTCAAATACTAGAAGACTATTATCATGTAGGGGATATTTTTCCAATTTCAGATATAGAAGTTACTCCTTTACCACCGATTTTTGGACTTGACGATATCTTACCATACTTAATTATCGCTGCAATTGCTTTGGTTGCTGTAGGAGGATCAGTTGCTATTTATCGGGGTGTAGTCGTTCCCAAAAAGAAAGAAAAGCAACGCATTTTGACCGAAGTTAAGACTATTTTCGACGACGCTATTAATTTAGAACACATCTTAGTGTTATACAAGGGAACTGGTACATGCATTTTCTTTAAATCATTTGGTTCAGATCAGATTGATCCTGAGTTAATCGGTGGGTTTTTATCAGCAGTTTCTTCGTTTGGGAAAGAAATGGCGACTCAAGCAGCGTTAAACGAAATATCTTATGGTGACAAAATGTTACTCTTGGCAGATGGATATCTTATAAGAGTAGCGTTAGTTTTAGGGAAAAATGCCTCGTTGATTCTCCGTCGTCATTTAAAAGAATTTATTACGACTTTTGAGAAAACTTATAAGGATGTTTTACCAAACTGGCGAGGTCAATTAAATTACTTCAGAAATGCGGGTCTTATTGTGGATGACTTACTGAATACTTCGATTATTCTTCCTCATCAGATTTCATATGATTTCTCAAGTGTTAAAGACTTAAAAAATCCCCACTCAAAGGAAGTGTTGAAAGTCGCCAAGAGCTGTTGTGAAGAGGCTGAAAGGGAATTTTTCTTTATTGCAACTCTACTAAAAGACGCTTCTGAGATGACTAATAAAGACACTGCCGAAATTTTTATGGGAATTAAAGAGCTTAGAGATAAGAAGATTTTAATCCCAATAGAAATTTCAGCTATCGAAGCTCAACCAATCTCTCAACAAGAGTTAAACCTCATTAGCCAAAAAGTCGTTGGCTTAACAAATCTGAATAACGAGGAAAAACAGAAATTAGTGCAGGATTTGGGACAATTAGGTCCAATAGAAAGGGAAGCTTATCTTTCTAGTTTGACTAAGCAGCATGAAATTATTACTGCACCAATAAAAACTACTGTTGAAGGGTTAGATGTTGATAATAGAAAATCAGCTAAAAGAGGGATTAAAGAGTTATCGAAACGAGGGAAAATAGCCAAAGGAAAGAAGGAATACATCAAAGCTGTTGAGATTTTCGAAAGTGCGGCTATTTTAGCCTCAAATTGGGAATTATCAGATGATTATGTTAAAATCGAAGAGACTATTCGTACAACTAAAATTGAAGATTTAAAGGAAAAGAAGACAAAATTAGAAAAAGAATCAAAAATCGCGGTTAAAGCGAAAAACTACGCCGAAGCTGCTACAAAGTATAAATACGCTTCTAAAATGGCTTCTGAAATTTTCAAGTTAGGTGACACAACTATGACAAAAGAAGTTAAAAGGTTAACCAACAAGGCTAACGAATACGAGAAACTAAAATAAATTTTATTATTTTTAATATATCTATTTTTTTTTTATTTTTTTAAAAGAATTCAAATTTATTACTCTAATCTATGATCCCATTCTCAGTTATTGAAAACACTGCTTCTCCTTCTGGTAAATGTGGCGCATCTATCATTTTCGCTACTCTCTGTTCACCTTTCCCTTTTCTCAAATATATTCTAATTGTTGAACCATGCGCTACAATATTACCCCCTGCTGCTATAGTTGGATTTCCATAAAAAACATCAGGTTTTGATTGAACTTGGTTTGTTACAATCACACATAATTCAGGAAAAATATCTGTTAATCTTAATAAGTCGTGTAAATGAACGTTTATGGTCTGCTGCCGATTCGCTAGAGTTCCCCTTCCTACATATTCACTTCTAAAGTGCCCAATCAATGAATCAACGATAACAAGTTTTATATTTTTCTCTTTAATAAGGTTAGTTGCTTCTTTTATTAAGAGTATTTGGTGATCAGAATTATACGCTCGACCAAAAACTATATTTTTTAAAACTTTTTTATGATCTAAGTCAAGACCCTCAGCCATTTGAATAATTCTCTCTGGTCTAAAAGTTCCCTCTGTGTCTATATACAAGGCATTTCCATTTAAACCACCATCCTCTCTTGGTAATTGAACATTGACACATAATTGGTGAGCTATTTGCGTTTTGCCTGTCCTAAATTCACCAAAAAACTCAACGACACATCCAGTCTCAATTCCACCTCCGAAAAGATTATCAAGTTCTTGGCTACCGGTAGTAATTCTTGCTATATTCTTTCTAACTTCCCATACATCTTCTGCAGACTTAAAACCAATGTCTAATTTTTCCATTGACGCTTTAACCAGCTTAGCTGTCGTTTTATCTCCTAAGCCCGATTCTGCTTGAATTATGCTTGGAGGTGTATATGCAATGGATTCAAGACTGCTGAAACCTGCTTTTATCAATTTTTTAAGTGTAGCTTCCCCTACTCCAGGAAGCTTTTTAACCGCATCTACACAAGCACTTGCATCATTATCTATGGTTAGAACCTCATCGTCATAATCGTCTTCTTCAATATCGGTATGGATTTCTTCTTCATCCATTTCTTCAATTATTTCTCTTTCTTCTTCTAGAGTATCAGAATCTTTTATTTCTAATTCATCAGATTCAACTTTGATAGAATCTTCTATTTCCGATTCGACTTTAGCAAAATTCAAATGCTCCTTGTAAATCTTACCCTTAGTATGATTACGTTTGCATTCTTGGCAATAATAAGGTTCTCCTATACTAGATTGACTTCCATTATTTATTTCGCTTGCTTTAGCCATTACTAATCACATTTTTATTAAAATTAGTGTTATTTTTATAGTTCTTATTTATATAGAATAAATATTGTAAAAGTTATTTTAAAAGGAATAGACACCTAATTTATCAGAATTCTAAACTATTAGTCCATTAATAAATGTATATTTGATAGGAATAGAGAGCATTGTATTATACTATTTATCTTTATCATGTGATTAGCACAATTCATATTTACATAAAACAATATTACCTTATTATAACCAGAATATTTTCAATTGATGATTAAAACATGAGTTTATTTTTAAATTTTGAATATTATCCAAAAATTGACGCCAACTTACTAGAGATATCGAAAAAAATTGTTTTATCAAATAAAAGTAAATGGGACCCACCGTTTTTTACTGATACTGAATCGTATATCGA
>JAUWDN010000253.1 GCA_030608765.1 Promethearchaeota archaeon | reverse complement strand
TGTTGATAATTTTCCACACTTTTTTCCTTAATATCTCTTCTTCTGCTATTTTTGTCGACATTTGGGGAATTCTCGTAAGATTTTTAATATTAAATAAAAATCAGTTCACTTATATAAAAATTAGTATTATTTTGTTAATTCGATCTTAAAAATAACCGATATGCCCCAAATTATTTTCATCTTCGTCTAAAGCGTAAACTAATCCCATAGAAAGAGGTTCTTGGTTTTCTTCTTTAGTAGATTTAGCAATATGTTTAACGGTTTCCAATTTTAAAATAAAAATCCCATCACATTTCTTACACTTAACATAAATCTTCTTAACATGCTTCTGATCATCCTCAAATTCTTCTTTCTTAAAGGGTTCTAGTAATTTAAGGTCGTCGTTATCGCAATTCTTTAAAAAACATTGATCTAAAGAGATTTTTTCCATGCCCCTTCGAGCAAGGGCAACAAAAGCGTGAGTAGGAATTTCATCTCTTAGATCTTCTTCGTCAGCCATAATTAATAGAAAAGAATATTATAATTAACTCTTCTTATTATTAATTAATGATCTCTCTATTAGTTTACTTCGGAGTGTAAGATGATCAAGCTTAATTGTATCCAAGGATTATAAGTTCTGAGCAACAATCATTAAAAATTAAAATACTATGCCGGAAAAAGAAGACTTTTCAGAAGAAACATTGGAGCATATCTCTAAATTAGCGTTATTAGATTTATCAGAGGAAGAAAAAAACAAATTAGCTAAACAGTTAGGAGATATTCTTGAGTACTTCAAAAAGTTGAACGATTTAGATACTACAGATGTTAAACCAATGACACACCCGATTGAAGGTCTTAAAAATGTATTTAGAGAAGATATTCCTTGGAAATCGCTTTCAAATGAAGAAGCATTAAAAAATGCGAAAAATACTAAAGATGGCTATTTTAAAGCTTCAAGAGTGGTAAAGAGCTAATTTTGTAATTTTTCATTTGCACTATTTTTACTTACAGTCACTTAAAATGTGGATAAATAAATAGTTAGTCTATTTCTCTATTATCAAATGAAATTAATACAAAAGGTAATAAAAAAGAAGGAAACTCTCAAGGAAAGTTTCTTTAAAAGCGTAATATATAGGATAATAACAATCTTTCTTGGAATGCTAGTTATTTTATTAGTTACAGGGGATTTGATTGCTGCTTTTTCTATTGGGTTTGCCACAGAAACAGTTCAATTTATTAATTATTTTGTCTATGAAACAATTTGGTCTAATTATCACGACAAACGATTAAGGATCAAAATTGAAAGAACAAGGGAAGTTGATATTAAGTTAGATTTTGATCTACTAAAAGATATTTCTTTTGAATTCTCTCAAACAACTACTTATGTCAAAGAAGCATATGAGGCTATACTGTCTTTTTTTGAGAAATTATTACAAAACGAGAGTTTAACAGAAATATTTGAAGATGTTCAGAGAGACAAGATTTACTTTGAATTAAAACATAAAGATAGGAGTTTTATACAATAATTACCTAATTTAAGCTTATGAAAATCAGTTTTTCCTTATCATTTCATGACTCTTTAAAGAGAAAGAGATTGAAATAGTTTTAGTCTACTCTTTGTATTCTTTATCTAAGAACTCAATGGCTTTTTCCATGTCTCTTAACGCTTTTTTTCTCTCTTTAGGGCTCATATTATAGAAATCATCCTCAGAATCTATCCCAATTTTTTGGGATTCAGCTTGTGACTTGAATTTCTTATATACTAAGGCGTTTATATAGCGTTCATAATGGCCTAATGCTTTATTAATACTGGGGTTATCTTTAATCTGATCCCATAATTCAAGGGTTTCTAAACTTCGAACACCTATGTCAATTCTAAACCAGCTAATTGGAAATAGTAATTTCTTTTTGATCCCGTATTCGATTACTTTGATGTTATCGTCATCGATATACATCTCAGTGATTTCATCCTTGTTAAAAACGATATTATCGCTTATAATATACATGTTTGCGGCGTTTCTTGACGTACATACAAGTCCTACAGCAAATCCTTTTGCTAATCGTAATTGATTTATTAGATCTTCTAATTTTGACCCTTGAATATGAACATTTCTTTTTTTGGTTCCTTGAAATTCAATTTTTATTTTGTTGATACCTTTATCGTCTATTATAATCTGGGGAAATAATCCTTTTTCCCGTGTTCTTTTATGAGCTTCTAACAATTTGTTAATAATCTCGTAATCTAACCTAAGTCCTTGGATAACGGTTGTATTCGCATCTAGAAAAGCATCTACTTCAAAATCGGCGATTCCATAAAAAATCTTTCGATTATTGATAATCTGGTAGAATGTTTTTACAATCGTATCTACTAATGCTTCTGGATCTTCTCGGATCGAATCATATTCGGTGGTGGTAAAAGTGTCTATACTATCTTCTAATCCCTCCTCTTCGTAAAAAGCAGCCCACGACATTTCAGTATAAATATTTCCTTCATTGTAGAAGTTATGCTCACTATCTATGCTGATGATCGACTTAGCTCCACCAATCTCTACGCCTTTTTTGGTGCTTGAAGAACTAAATATTTTCAGTGGTGGATTGTAAAATTCGAGCGACAATTAAATAACCGTTTTATTTATTTTGCTTTAAAATATTAATAGAGTTCATATTATTAAATTTGGGGTTTTTTAAATATCTGTATATAATAGACAAGAAGTTATTTGACAATTCAACGGGACTTTTTTAGCCTTAATCAATGGGAATTTTAACTATAAATGTAGAACCCTTACCTTTTCCTTCAGATTCAGCCCAAATTTCTCCTTGGTGGAGTTTGATGATTTCTTTTGATATAAATAATCCTAAACCAGTGCTTCCTAAATCCATGTTTAGATCTTTCTTCAGCGGAGATTCTATAATAGAAAATTTCTTGAAAAGATCTTTTATTTCTTCACTAGATAAACCCACACCAGAATCACTTATTTTTATCTGAGCAATATTGCCATCAGTCTGCATTTTTATATGAATTTTACCGTTAGAAGGAGTGTATTTAATTGCATTTGATATTAGATTTGTTAGCACTAGCTCAATTCGAGACTCATCTATATCCAAAATAACTTCAGGCTGGAGATCAACTATAATTTCGTGATTGCGTTTATTACTAAAATACTTCATTTCTTTTATGCAATTTTGAATTAAATCGCATAGATTTGTTCCCCTCTTCTTTAGTCTAAATGTCTTCGACTCCATTAAAGATACATCAAGCAAGTCATCCACTAGTTTTTTTATCCTTTTAGTTCCACTAAATGCCATATCTAAAAGTTCCAGTTGTTCCAGATTGAATTGTTCCTT
>JAUWDN010000226.1 GCA_030608765.1 Promethearchaeota archaeon | reverse complement strand
TACCTCTTTCATGGGGTAAAGTCACAGATATTGCTCCTGATATTAAGTTAACACTTCATAATTCTGGACATATCTTAGGATCATCTTTAATCCATCTCCATTTCGGAAAGGGGGGCTATAATTTTGTGTATACAGGGGACTTCAAATATCAGAAGACCAGATTACTCGAAAAAGCTGCTGTTAAGTTCCCCCGCGTTGAAGCTCTACTTATCGAGTCAACTTATGGCGGACCGCAAGATCGTATTCCCAGCAGACAAGATTCGGAGAGAGAACTCCGGCAAATCTTAACCTCCACTATTAAACGAGGTGGCAAAATACTCGTCCCCGTTTTAGCAGTTGGAAGAGCTCAAGAGCTCATCATTGTATTAGAAGAGTTAATATCAAAGGGCATCATTGATCAAGTGCCTATCTTTTTAGATGGATTGATCTCTGAAGCAACCGCAATCCATACTGCAAATCCCGATTTCCTCAGCTCTGATTTAAGGGAAAAGATATTACACCAAGGTAAAAATCCGTTTCTGAGCGAATTTTTTACTACAGTTTCAGGTTACGAAGAAAGAAACGATGTTATTATGGGAGGACCTTGTATAATTTTAGCGACGAGCGGTATGTTAATTGGTGGTCCATCAGTGCAGTACTTAAAAGCGTTAGCAGAAGACAAAAACAACTCTCTAATATTCGTGTCTTATCAAGTGAACGGTACTTTGGGCTCGAGAATACAGAGAGGTTTCCGCGAAATTCAATACACGAATGCAAAGGGAAGAACTCAGCTAGTAAGATTAAACTTAAATGTATTTACGCTAGAGGGATTCAGCGGTCACTCGTCAAGAAGTCAGATATCACAATTTCTACGTAGAATTCAACCCAAACCAAAATTGGTCATAACGAACCACGGAGAAGAAAGCAAATGCGTGAGTTTATCAACAATGATTCACAAAAAGTTAAGGAAGGCAACCAAAAGTCCTAGAAATAGAGAAACCATACTACTTAAATAACAATATTACCCAATTTTTTTTCAAGAAGAAATCTCAATTATATAATAATATTCTTATCATATAATACGGATTAATTAAATATCATTAGAAAAATTTAAGTAAGTGACTAATGATAATTAAATTTCAAAAGAGTTGATCTTATGCCAATTGCAGAACGAAAAATAGAAATTCAATCTCCCGTGGAAAAGGTTTATGAGATTTTAAACGATTATCTAGCTTTACCTAGATGGAATATAGTGGTAACTGAATGCACGCAGCTGGAATCCAAAAAATATTTCTTAAAAACGAATGTTGGGGATATAACAAACATAGAAGTAGAAAATATTCCCCTCGAAAAGATGACATCAATTCAAGAGGGAAGTCCTATGCAAAAATTAGGGTATATTTTCGAACCTAAAGGTGATACAACCGTAGTTACATTATGGGCTGAATTTGAATTAGAAGACCAAAGAGATATCATGGAAATGGCTGCCGACCTATTTTTAAAGAGTCTAAAAGTATATATTGGTTATCTCAATGCTGGTGGAAATCCAGAAGAGTACAAAAAATCCTTTAGCAAAATTAAAAAAGCATAATCAATGTATCTACAAATTTTTTTTCTTTCTCCCTTTTCGATTTCCTTTTGAGAAGATCAATTTTTTTAACCAGCAATTCTTTATTAATTTAAAAGTTAGCACGTGATATCTTTGAGATTTAAAAGATTAAAGATAAGGAAAAATTCGATTAAAATCAGCCGTAGAATAATTCAGATTATTGCGTTTTTAATTATAAATTACTTCATTCTTGAAGCAATATTACCTATCAATCTTATAAGTTTAGAAGGAATTATTAAAGTTTTACCTATACAAAACTCACCAAGAAATCCTATTTCTAATGGAGCTGGAATATTAGAATATATCTTCTTAGCTATGGCACTAGGTGAAGTTGGATTTTCATTTTTCCTTTTTGCCATATTAATCTTAGTGTTAATATTTTCAAATCGGATATTTTGTGGTTGGATATGTCCGATTGGTTCAATCCAAGATTTATGTGCGGCGATACCCACTAAAAAAAGAAAATTCAAAATATCAAGACATAAAAAACTTCTCAACATTAAGTACATTTTCATAATTATTATCGTAATTATCATATTTCCCTTAGGAATCTTAAATAATGCAAATTATTTGGAGTTCCTTAAATTTAACGAGCAATTAGGTGTTTTTGCTGAACAACCAATTGGATTTTTCTCTTTATCAGAATTTATTTTTGTGTTTCTTCCAGACACATTTCTAAATATCTTTTTACCGGGAAAATTCGATGCTTTAGAACCAGGAGGATACTTTATACTAGGTTTCTACACTTTAATCATCGTTCTATCGTTTTGGTATCCACGGATATATTGTAGGTATATTTGTCCTTTTGCCGCAGTTTCTTCAGCAGTTACAGAATACTCGTTTTTAAAATTGGCTAGAAATCCTGTAAAATGTGTAGGTAGGTCTGAATGTGGCATTTGTGAAGATATTTGCCCGAAACAAATAAGAATATTGGATGAGCCATTTGATTTCTTTACTGGAAAGGGGGAATGCAATTTTTGCCTCGAATGTAAAGAAAAATGTCCTTACGATGCGATATTAATCAAATTTGGGAATGTTTAAGATGCTCATAATATTTCTATTAAAATTCAAGTGATTAATTGCGTGGATCCTAAAAATCTTAAAATTTATAGATTACATATGAGGAGAGATTCTGATATTGGAGATAAAGCAATATCCGATTCTCAAGCAATAAGATACTACGAAGAAGATGACGAATCTAAAATAGATATTAGGCCAGCTTTTTTTAGAGATGTAGATCGCATTGTCCATAGTAAAGCATACGCGCGCTATATAGATAAAACCCAGGTTTTTTTTGGGATTAACAACGCGAATATCACACATCGTTCTTTGCATGTTATTTTAGTAGCCAGAATTGCACGCCAGATTGGGCGAATATTAAAATTTAATACCGATCTAATCGAAGCAATAGCTCTAAGCCACGATGTAGGACATTCCCCGTTTGGACACTTAGGTGAAGCTATATTAAACGATATAAGTTTAAAAAATCACATGGGTGTTTTTAACCATAATGCTCAAGCATTAAGGTGGTTATCTCGTCTTGAAAAAAGGTTTCCTGACAAACCCGCAAAAGGTTTAAATTTAACGCTACAGGTATTAGATGGGGTGCTCTGTCACGACGGTGAAGTTAACGAGAGAGAATTAAAACCTGTATCAATAAATGGAAAGACTTGGGAAGATCACTTTAAAGAATACGAAGAAAGTTTTACCACAAATGAAATTAAAAGAATTCCCATGTCATTTGAAGGCATAGCTATGAGATTTGCGGATTCTATAGCTTATATCGGGAGAGATATTGAAGATGCAATATTGTTAAAGTTAATTCAAAGGTCAGATATACCAAAAAATTGCAGAGACTTACTTGGCGATACTAATCGGAAAATCATGAAAACACTGATCATGGATTTATTGAACACGAGTTTACATAACGATAAAATTGGGTATAGTGAACCTATCTTTGAAGCTTTTAAAGAATTAAAG
>JAUWDN010000221.1 GCA_030608765.1 Promethearchaeota archaeon | reverse complement strand
GATCAGTGGTCTTGAGGTTGTTTTAGCTAACGGAGAAATATGTAAATTGGGATCTTGTGCGGTTTCTGATTATTGGTTTGATAGAGGCCCAATACCAGATTTTATTGGCTTATTTATTAGCGCTTTTGGGACAATGGGAGTAATAACTAAACTTTCTATACAATTATTTCCAAAACCGAAAATGAGAGATATTATATTTGGATTAATGAAAGACCCTAAAGACATACCCAATTTATTATTAAAAATCACGGCGACTGGTTATGCCGAAGATGTTCTCCTTGGAAAGCAAGATAAACCTGAATGGATGAAAGGATACGTTTTCATTATGACTTATATCACAGGTGAAACAGGAGAGGATCTAGATCGCCAAAAAAAAGCTCTTAAACGTATATACCGAAAATCTAACGCGAGATTTATGAAGGCTCCAGAAAAAATGCGAAATCTATACTTGGATAAACCTATTTTTGCTGCAGGAGCTGCCGATTTTAGAAAGGGGGGAGGATTTGAATACGTGGGTGCGTTTATGCCTCTCGAGAAAATTCCCGAAGCATACGAGAAAGGAGCAGAACTTGCAAGAAAATATGGTATCCCTCCAACCTTAGGTTCCCGGTTAATAGGAGGGGTTCATACAATCGTGATGTTTTTTTCTTATTCCTTCAATAGGGCTGACCCTAAAGATATGGAAAATGCCAGAAGAGCCCTTCACGAAACCAATAAATTAGCGTTAGAATTGGGAGGAATTCCGTGGAAAGCTGAGTTAGAAGGACAAAGATTAACGCTTGGAAAAATGGATCCTAGCTACAAAAAGTTGTTGAAAACTATTAAAAACACTCTGGATCCGAATAATATTATGAATCCAGGAAATTGGGAGGTTAAATAAATGACTTTAAAACTTGAACAAGATTGGAAAGATATAGTTCATAGGTGCTTCAGATGTGGCTATTGTAAATTTACGTACGATTATTCTGATTTTAATTGTCCTAGCTATAAAAAGTTCCGATTTGAGAGTTATTCCACAGGTGGAAGGTTGTGGTTAATTTATGGTTTGATAAGCGGTGAAATCTCATGGAGTCAAAGTGGAGCCAATGTACTTTACGCGTGTTCTACTTGCGGAAACTGTACTGAAAATTGCAGGTTTGACAAGTTTAACGATTTTCTCGTAGACATTATAGAAGCTGCTCGAGCAGAAGCTGTGATAAATGGATTCTGTCCAGAGAGGCATAAAGCTTTAATTGAACGCATAGAGAACCCTGAGATGTACAATCCGTATGGTGAAAAAAACTCGGATAATGAAGATTTAAAGAAAGAGTACAATTTACCAGACAAAGCAGAATGGGTATATTTTATCGGTTGCACATCTAATTATCGTCAAAAAAACTTAAGAGATGCTACCTTGAGGTTTTTGAAAAAAGCAAACGTCGATTTTACTTTGGTAGATGAGCATTGTTGTTGTAGCCCGGTAATGCGAACTGGTCAAATTAATTCTGTTAAAGACTTCATAAATTACAATATTGCTCAAATAAACGACGCAGGAGCGTCAAAGGTTATCACATCATGTGCCGGTTGTTATCGTACCCTAAAAAAAGATTGGCTAAAATATGGTGCTGACTACGATTTTCAGATATACCACACAGTAGAGCTAGTTAAAGAGCTATTAGACGAAGGAAAATTAAAATTTAGATCAGAATATAATAAAACTGTCACTTATCACGACCCTTGTCACCTTGGAAGGCATATGGATATCTACGAAGTTCCAAGAGAGGTGTACAAACAAATTCCAGGACTTAAACTTGTAGAAATGAAAAGAAATCGAGAAAATGCTTGGTGTTGTGGCGCTGGAGGTGGCGTAAAAATAGGGTATCCAGAATGGTCAGTTGAGATTTCAAAGGAAAGGCTTGAGGAAGCAAATACGACGGGAGCATCCGTTATATCCTCAGTATGCCCTTTTTGCAGGACGAATTTAAGCGATGCAAACGATAAATTTGATATGAAATTTGAAGTTATCGATTTGATTGAGATATTGGATAAATTAGATTACGAGATTACTGATACAAAACATTAAAAAAAAAAATTTATTACCTTTTTTATTTTAAAAAAAAAGTTTAGTTTCATAAGTAACTAATTAATTTGTAGATGTGATTAAAATGAGGTTAGGTGCACACATGAGCGTTACGGGAGGTAAGTACATGGCTCTTGAAAGAGGAAAAGAGCTTGGGTGCGAAACTATTCAAGTATTTATAAGAAATGTGCGTTCTTGGTCGGCAAAACCTTTAATACAAAGTGACATTGACGATTTTCTTAAAATAAAGGAAAATTTTAAAGATGAAATATGGCCAATAATTAGCCATAACAGTTATTTAATTAATTTAGCGAGTATTGATAACGAAAAATTAGGAAAATCATATAGCGCAATGTTGGATGAACTTACTAAAGCTACCCAACTTGGTATTGAATATGTAAATATGCATCCCGGAGTTATTCCTATAAGCGATAAAAATGATATCACCAAAAAAGAAGCGTTAATTCAGATTGCTAACCAATTAAACAAATTAATAGAAGAAACTAAAGGTTCAAAAGTTATAATTTTGTTAGAAACTACCGCTGGGCAAGGTAAGGGTTTAGGCAATAAATTTCATCATTTAACTATGATTATAGATAAAATTAAAAACAAAAACAGAATCGGAGTTTGTTTTGATACAGCCCATTCATTTGCAGCAGGCTACGACTTTACTACAAGGAAAAAATATAACGAAATGTGGAATGAGTTTGACGAGGTTATTGGATTGAAGTATCTATTTGCCTTTCATTTAAACGATACAGAAAAAGAGTTAGGATCGAGAGTAGATCGACACACACACATAGGGCAGGGAAAGATTGGTAAGGAACCATTTGGTTTTTTGGTAAAAGATGAGAGATTTAGAGATATTCCGGGGATTTTAGAAACTCCTAAAGGGACGGATTTAAAAGAAGATAAAATGAACCTAGAAACTTTAATATCTTTGAGAAACCAAAGAAGTTAATCGTGAACCTTAAACCATAAAGGACTGGTATCGTCAACTAAGCCATTATAGTTTACTGTTAATTCCTTCCCTTTTATTATATCTAGAATCGCAGAAAATTCAATTGCTTTATTCTTATAATCGTATAAATACTGTAAATTGGGAGCGTACGAATGGTTTATGAATTGACTAACGCTTAGAGTGACCGCGTTTTTAAAAGCAGGTTTATGGTTAGGGTCTTCCCAAATATAGCAATAATCGTATAATTGAGTTTTTTTAATCTTTTTATAATCTCTATTGGTTATCAAAACTACATTTGCTACATCGATTAGGGTTCCCTTTTTAATATCTCTTTTTGCAAAAGCTCCTCTTCCTTTAATCCTTGATATGTGTTTAACTTCTATGAATTCATGCATTCAGATCACCGTTAAAAGATGTAACATCTCATTCGATTGATGCGTGTCGCTCGTGGATGTCCTTTTCTGTTATTTCTAATAGAACCATTAATGAAGAACCAATAGAATCTAAAATTGAAAGCGTAGAAATGTCGAATAAAGACGTGAACGGAGCTAAAGTATCTTGTGAAATCGCCTTCTCTTTACTTTTACCCTCAACTTTAATGG
>JAUWDN010000169.1 GCA_030608765.1 Promethearchaeota archaeon | reverse complement strand
AATCTTTCGGGATATATTAATTGCGTCTTACAAAGATTTAAAAAAATCTGTTGAAAAAGCAGAAAGCCAACTTGAAGAAATAAAAGCTAAAATAATAATTTCTGATATTTCTGGAAATGTGTTGGTTCATAATGTTCAAGGGGTAAGCAGTGGTTTGACGCTAAGAGGAGATTTGCGGGATTTCATTGACGCAGCAAACACGGTAAGAGAGAATATTTTTATGTCCGATTCATGCCGGTTCACGGGCCAGAGTGAAGATGGGAAGGGAATTGAGCTCCATATCTTTAAATACATCATCTCTGTATTTGTAATGAAATCGCAAGAATTAGATCGAGATTCCCAAGATAAATTGAATGTGTTGCTTAACGATATGAAGCTCTTTGCTGATTTAATCATTTCTGCCCATTCAGATTAAATTTTCTATAACTTTTTTTCTATTTCATAAACAACTCATTAACCTTAATTACATTTAAAACAGTAATTACCCTTATATATTAATTGTATTTAAAAAGTTATAATCTAAACAAATCAAATCTTTATATAGAGGGGGCTCAGTTGGATCCTGAAGAATTGTTTCAAGCAAAACAACTAATGTATCAAGGAGAATTTAAGAAGGCTTCCCAACTTGTTTTGGAATTGGAGAAAAGGGGTGATCTCTCTGCCAAAGAATTATTTTCATGTAAACTCCTGAAAGCAAATTTATTATACAAATCATTAAAATATTCAGACGCCATTATTTACACTGATCAATTATTACAAGAGAGCCAGAAACAAGGAGATTTACTCGCATTTTTAGATATTTTAATGATTCAATCAATTTCTCACATAGTGCTTGGAAATGTGAATAAAAGTGAAGATCTAATTAAAAAAGCTGATGATATATTTAAGAAAATTAAGGTAACTTCAATAATAGATTTAAGAGAAAGAGAGTCTTTTTTGGTCAGGATAAAGGCTAATATTTGCACTTGGAAAGGAGAAATTCATCGTTCTCTAGAACTTAATAAAAAAGCTTTTGAACTTGCAGAGGGTAGTAAAGACATACACCTGACTTCTACACCTCTTATCAATATTGTTGAGAAATATGCATTTTTTGGTGATTATGATAATGCGAAATTGTATGCAGAGCGTGCTATTAAGATTCAATATCGGCCTTTGTTAATATTTGCGCTAGGATATTTAATTGATATTTTACTTGATAAGGGTGATATTGAAGAGGCAAATAATTACTTCCAACAGATAAGTGAGATTAGAGAAAAAGATAAAAGTAAAATAAACGACGTTACATATCGATATTATAAAGCTTTATTGTTGAAAACGAGTCTACGTTCAAAAAATCGAGTCAAATCTGAAAAACTATTAAAACAAATTATTGATAATGAAGATATTTCTGGTGGTGTAAAATCATTTTGGGCTAAAAAACGTATTTTTACTATTATTAATCTTTGTGATTTACTCCTTATTGAACTGCGTATTACTAATTATCCCGAAATAATAGACGAGATACAACCATATATTCAAAAGTTATTAGATTTTGCTGAGCATCAGCATTCTTACTGGATTCTGTGCGAAACTCACCTTTTACAAGCAAAATTGTCACTATTAACCTTTGATATAAAGAAGGCTAAGCGATTTTTGACTCAAGCTCAACAAATAGCTGAACGGTTCGGTCTTACTCAGTTATCGACAAAAATTGCCAAGGAAAATGATGATTTATTTAAAAAAGAAGATTTATGGGCAAAATTAAAGGAGGAAGGTGCTCCAATGGCCGATCGTGTCGAGTTAGCTCGTTTGGATGAACAAATTGAGGGGATGGTTCGAACTCCTACTATACCAACTGCTTATGTTAGAGAAGATAAAGTGGCAATTTCTAAAGAGAAGAAAATTTGTTTGGTTTGTAGGGGTGAAGTGTTACGATTTTCCTACATTTGCGAATGCGGTGCTAATTATTGTGGAAATTGTGCACAAGCATTAACCAATTTGGAAAATATGTGTTGGGTTTGTGATGTTCCAATTGATTATTTAAAGCCTGTTAAACCTTACAAGGAAGAAGAAAGAGTAAAGGTTGAGGATAAAGTTAAAAATATAAAAAAAAATAAATCTACATAATTATCAAGAAGAAGAAGATTATCTTAATCGAAATTTTAGCATCCAAATTTCGGCTCACAACGACTAAATTTAATATAAATTTATTTTTACTTTTATCTCTTTTTTAGTATTCAATTCTTTGAGCGCATATTTTCGAAAAATTTTTTGTATTTGCATTATTTTTAAAATTGTATCAAATGTCAGACAAAGTAGAAGATCGAATTAAAGAATTAGAAGAACGATTGGCTTCCACCAAGGTAAATAAGGCTACACAAAAAAGTATAAACTTCATTAAAGCACAGCTAGCGAAACTCCGAGAAGATCTGATTCGCATTGCCAGTTCTAAGAAAGGCGGTGGTGGTGGCTTCGGTATTAGGAGAACAGGAGATGCTCAAGTGGCGTTCATTGGATTTCCCTCAGTTGGGAAATCTTCTTTATTAAATTTGCTAACTGAAGGTAATACTAATTCTAAAGTTGCAGCATATGATTTTACTACTGTTACAGCCATACCTGGTATGATGGATATTGAAGAAGCGAAAGTTCAGCTTATCGATTTACCTGGAATAATTTTGGGCGCTGCTGCTGGTAAAGGACGAGGAAAGGAAGTGTTAGCAGCAGTACGCTCGGCAGAGTTAGTGTTAATTATCATATGCTTTCGTTCGGATGGGACAATTAATTTTTCTGATTTGAAATCTATTAGAATGGAGTTAAATAACGCAGGAATACGGTTAAATACAAGCCCACCTAGGATTGTTATTAAAGAGCGTACGCGTGGAGGAATTCATTTTACTTACAAAGGCCATCAAATCATGGATGCGGATGAAGTTAAATCTTTAATGAACGAACTAAAAGTCCGTAACGCTGGCGTTTATTTCTCTGAACCAGATACTACACCAGATCAATTAATAGATTTTGTATTTGGAAACCGTATCTACACAAGAGAATTTGTTGTCATAAATAAATCTGATTTAATGAAAACACCAATTTCCCCTATAGAGATTACAGAAGCAATTGGTCACGAACATTGGGTTATGATTTCAGCTAAAAATAAAGAAAATATTAACACTCTTAAACATAATATTTTCACGGAGCTGAATTTGATCCGCGTATTTTTGAAGCCACCAAGAGAGGAGGCTGATATGGATGAGCCAATAATTCTCCACCATGGCGATACACTCGAAAAACTCTGTCGTAAAATTCACAAACGATTCATAAACGATTATCGCTACTCGTTAGTATGGGGTAAATCTGCTAAACACCCCGGTCAAAAATTTGAAAACTTAGATCACGTAATTGAGGATGGTGACATCATTTCGATTTATCTGAAGCGCTAGTAGGAGTTTTCATGGTTTGTAGCTCTTTTTTTAAAATAATCTATATAGAAAATTTATATGTTATAGAATAATTAAAATGGTTAATTGTACTCATTTTAAAACTATATATTGAACAAGTCTATTCAATATCACAAGTTCGATCAGATAACCATAGCGAAATTAAATTCGAAAAAAAAGAATAAAATTTGATTTATTAAATAATATTGTAGAGATTTCAATCAAAATTGTATGAGGCCGATGTACTAAATGAACGACCAAAAAGAAGAAAAAAAACCTAAGGAATTAATTCATGCAAAGCAACTCATTGACGAATGTAAGCTTGATGAAGCGGACCAATTAATTAGGAACTTCGAGGAAATGGGAGGACACACTCAATATAATATAGTTTTATGTCATCTCCTCAAGTGTGAACTCTTATATTGGAGAAGTTTATATGAAGAAGTTGTCAAGCTTGCCGAACAAACATATAAAGAGAGTTTAGGATTAGGAAAAAACCTCTTATCAGTTGATATCTTACTAACAATGGCTAATGCTTTAGTATGGCTTAATCTATGGGATAACCTTCACATTATAATTAAGCAGGGCGAAGAACTGCTAAAAACCTTACCAAAAGAATTACCAGCAGATTACAAGATAAGAGAAGCTTATATTGATTTTCTTAAAGGATGGTTTTACATAGGAATAATGGATGCAGATCGGGCACTGAAGCATTTAGAGCACAGTATATCATTGCAAGAAGAACTTGGTGCTAAGCTAGAAATTGTCTTTTCCCTTTCAGTCTTTACCCTTTTAGTCTATTCCCTTTCAGCAATTGCTTGGCTATTTACTTTTTTAAAAGTCGATTATGACCGTGCTTTAAATTACTCCGAGCAAAGTTTGATTATTGCCGAGGAAAGTGGCAATAAATGGTGTAT
>JAUWDN010000115.1 GCA_030608765.1 Promethearchaeota archaeon | reverse complement strand
TCCGTTGAAACCGAGGACGCTGTCGAATTGTCTGAAAAACATAATTTACAAGGTTACTTTGAGTGTTCTTCCAAAACCGGAGATAGAGTAGAAGAGATTTTTGAATCTATAACTCGGAAAATGATGAAATATACAGGAATGGTATAATCTATTACTTTCTATTTTATTTTACATTGTAGGCTTTCAATTAATAGAGAATTAAAATTACTGCTTCTCATTATTCAGATGTTCTTTTAATAACTTTAACCAATCCTTTCTTTCTTAATTTATCTAACATTTTTTCGATTTTATCGACAGGTTTTTGCATAACTTCAGCGCATTGTTCTACTGAATTCATTCCGTCGCAAACTTTTAATAGTTTAAATTCGTCCATAGATATCATTCCTAATTGAACGCTCATGGGTTGTACTTCCTTTACTATAATAGGTATCCTCACTTCTCCGCCGGGTTGGATGCTTGTTCCACCAACATCACTCATACTTGGTGAATCTCCAAAAAACGATCTTACCCCTGTAATGTCGTAGTTTTCGTCAATGTATATGTAAACTGTATGCTCTTGATCGGAAACCTCATCAATATCTTCGGGATCAGGAAAAGGATTTACGTGTTTATGTTCTTTTGTGTAAAGACCCATTTTTAATCCGGCTTTAATCTCATCCTTATCTACTCGAATATTGACCATTTCGGCGCAAATTTCGCACCACGCCCATGCTTCTATTAGGCTGAAATATTTTTTTACTTTATTCTCTGGCATCGTATTTTTCAAAAAAAAAAATATAACTTCTGTATAAAATAAAATAAGCTTTATAATTATTATGTTGTGAATTAATTTAAATATTGATTACGAATAATTCCTTGGAAAAGGAGATGAAAATTAGTTTTTAAAATCGAAAATAATTAAAGTTAGCAGATATTTTATTATCCATTACAGTTAACCAAGACTAATAATAATAACGATGTCAAGCTATAAAAAAAACATGTGTTTCTCTTGTGGACGACCTATAGCTCCTTTTGAAGCTGCAGTTCATTTTCCTTGTCCTCAATGTGGAGATGTTACTATTTGGAGATGTGAACGATGCAGAACTATGGGAAACGCTTATAAATGTCTCCGTTGCGATTTTTCAGGGCCTTAAACAGACCGTAGAACGACTGAACAGCAATATCAGTAAAGCTCAATCGTTTTAAAGGTTCCAGCACATTTATAGAAGATTTTAATTTATTATTTATCTGGAAAATCTTTGTTCTAAATAAGATAATTTTTAACATTGACTTTTAAGACAAACATCACCTTTACAAAAGTGTTAAATATTTAAGAATTACATATAATCATAAGAAAATTTTATCACTATACAAAAGTGTAGAAAATTGAAAAAGAAAATAAAAATAAAATTAATCTTATTGATATTCACAACTCTCTTTCTGTATTCCTTTTCAATTACACCTCGAACCGTGGCACAAGTTGAAAGCATAGAAATTAGGAATCATGGATGTATGGCTTGTAATCAAGAAACGAATACCTATTTTGTAGATTGGGTTTGGTCAGGAACAATTCCTTTTGTATCAATCTATTATTTTAATTTATCTATGACATATATAGAATATACTATTACAAGTATGATTCTAAATAATGGTACTTATGAATGGCATTTACCTATTTCTCATCCTCTTGATGGAGAATATTACTTAGTGGTTTGGGATTATAATAATAATAGTACACGGGACTCAGTTCTAACACACGTATATTCAATAACGGACTCAACTTCAAATATAATCCCCGGATATTCCATTTTATTAATTGGATTAATGGTTGGAATAACAGTAATACTTCTAACTATAAAATCAAGAAAGAGATAACTAATTTTATCTCATTTTTTTTTCCTTACCTTTTTTTAATTTCCCACATCAAACATTCAATAATATCCGATTAAAAGAAAAATAGGTTTCATTAGCAATTATAGGAGTAGTTATTGCTTAAATAAAAATTCCTTCTTGGATTTTTGCGAGGAGAGATAGAGAAGTTCAAGAATCAACGGTAGAGAAGTAGATTTGAAAAACACAAATTTTTTCAATACTGCTTAATTTAGTAATTTAATTTAATATAAGCTTAAAAATAAAAACACAGAAGGTCTGAGTAAAATGGGAGAATTTATAGCACTAATAGATGTAGTTCCAGAAGATATTGATGTGGATTTTGAAGATTTTGTATCAAAATTGAAAAGTGTACTTCCTGATGATGCTGTAATTGAAAATTACGATATAAAACCAGTAGCATTTGGTTTGAAAAAAGCAAGACTGCGGGTTAGATACCCTGAGGAATGGGGTGGTACCGATAGGGTTGAAGAATTATTTGGGCAAGTAGAAGGTATTCAAGGAATTGAAGGAATAGCATTCAGCAAAGCGTGATATTCTGACAAAATATCATAGAAAAGATCAATTTTTTTCCATCTTCAAATTGTTCCAATTATGATCTAATAGTATATTTGGATTCAAACTATCCTTTTAAAAAGCTTATCTAATTCCTTAAATGAGAAAAATTTGAGTGTTGGTCTTCCATGCGCACAATGGAACGAATCCTTACAGTTTGCTAAATCGACAATTAACTTTCTAATGGAATTTAACGACAAATCGTCGCCCCCTCGTATACTTTTGTGACACGCTAAATAATTTATAATTTGCTCTAATTTTTCTGAAAAGCTTTTATCCTTTCCTATATCTGTTATATCGCTGATAATTTCTTTAACAATACGTAAATCTGGAGTTCTTCCCATTATTATAGGAACTGCTCTTAAAACGAATGTATTCCCTCCAAAATGCTCAAAATTAAAGCCTAATCTAGTGATTTCTTTTAGGTTGCTTTCTAAGAAGAATTTCTCGCTTGGACTAACCTCAATTTTAAGAGGAGAAATTAACTTCTGTTTAGTCTTTTTAGAATTTTCGTAAAAATCGTAAAAAAATTCTTTACTCACGCGTTCCGAAGCTGCGTGTTGATCTAATACGTAGAAACCTCCCTCACCGTTTTTATTTATCCCTTCTAGTAGTATATATGTTTTATTGCTTAATTGACCCGTGTGAGATATTAGTCGCAATTTAGGAAAATTTTTCAAATCGATGTAATTTCTTCTTAAAAATGTGTCTGCTGAAGACATATACACTCCATCTTTAACTATATCGCTACTAGTCAAATTTAATTGAACTGTTTTTTCTAGCACTTCTTGGTCCAATTTTGAAGCGTGATCAATAGGTGTTTTATCTTTACTCTCTAATTTATCATTAGGATCTTTGGTAACTCTTTCTATTGCATCCATTGAATTTTCGGATTCTTGGTACAATTCTTCTTTTTCACTATCCGCCTTAATTGATACGTATTTGCTGATTTCTAAAAAATTGTAATTATCTTCTTTTTCTATAAATTTTTCTTCAACAAATTTCCGAACGACATTATACACCTTGTTATATATGTAATCTTCGTTCTCAAATCGGATATTTAGCTTTTTAGGATGAACATTGAAATCAATTACAGAAGGATTTATTTCTAAATTTACAATAAAGAATGGAAATTTTCCTATCATTAAAGTTCCTTTATATGCCTCCTGAATAGCCCTAAATATAAGGTTACTGATTACATAACGTTTATTTAAAAATACACTTGATTGCGTCCTATTGTTTTTTGATATCTCACTATGTCCCATTAACCCATGGAGGTTGAAATTCTCTTCATTAATATTAATAGGCTCCATCAAACTTGCGACTTTTTTCCCATAAATATGAAAAACTGTTGTTCTCAAATCATTTGAAGCAGGACAATTAACAATGGTTAAATCATTATGCGTATAGATGAAATGAAGTTGAGGATATGCTAAAGCATAGCGCTGTATGATATCCGTAATGTGACCAAGCTCAGTAGGATCTTTTTTTAAAAACTTTAATCTAGCTGGGATGTTATAAAATAAATTTTTAACTTTAATATCAGTTCCAATTGGACAAAAAACCTCTTTTCTCTCTACAACTTTGCCACCTTCTAGAATTAACTTAACTCCTCTTTCCTTTTCTTTAATTCTTGAAGCGATTTCTACTTGGCTGACTGCTGCTATGCTTGCTAAAGCTTCTCCCCTAAAGCCCAAAGTAGATAAACGCTCTAAATCTTCTATGTTGACTATTTTACTACTCGTGTGTCTCTCAAACGCTATCCCAATCTCGTCAGGGGGAATACCAATACCATCATCTATTATCTGGATTAAACTTTTTCCCGCTTTTTTAACTATTATGCGTATCTCTTTCGCTCCCGCATCTATACTATTTTCAAGTAATTCCTTTACAATGTTTGCTGGTCTTTCGACAACCTCTCCGGCTGCGATCTTTTCAGCATCAACAATCCTCTTAATTTTACTTCTATTCAACTTTTTCCTAATCCATCTTTAATAATTTAATTTTTTTTGATAAGCTTATATATTTCAAATATCCATCAAATATAAAATAAAACTCTATTAAGATTTAAAAAAATACGGTTTATTGAAATATAAAGGAGCGACAACAAAATTCTTATAAATTTCGATTAATACATAAAATTAACCATCTCAATTAAATTAAATTTCAGCAAATATCATGAATGAAGAAGTGCACTATACCATACATACCAACATGGTGTATCTATTAATCTTCATGACGGTATTTTTGTTCATTGCCAGAATCCTTGTAGATTTCATCGGCATCGAATTTTTAGAAGATTCTAGAGATGTAGATTTTAGAATACTCTTATTAGGATTAAAAAATGGGCTAATAAATTTTTACGATCCAATTAACGGTAGCGCTCTAGAAGGAGTACCGGATTGGCCCCCTTATTATCTCTACTTTTGGTATTTCATATTTTATCCAATGGGTTTGATGCCTTTTGACATTAGTGTGGTTATATGGGATATGTTACGGTTAGTAATTTCTAGTTATCTCGTTCTCAAAGGATTTAAAATAATTAAAATTAGATTAAATCTGCTATGGTTTTACCTTACTATATTCGTTGGTTTTCTCATTGATGGGTGGTATAATAACTGTAACTTTTTAATCATGTTCTTCTTGCTCATGTCTTATACGTCTTTAGAAAAAGATAAAATGTGGTTATCGGGGATATTTTTTGCCCTTTCGACCATAAAAATAAATTCCGTTCTGTTTTTACCAGTTTTATTGATCACGAAAAAAATTAAACTTAAAGATTCAATTTATTACATTATTCCTTTCACAATTTTATGTTTGCCATATGTTATATT
>JAUWDN010000289.1 GCA_030608765.1 Promethearchaeota archaeon | reverse complement strand
ATTCTTGCATAATAGTGCCGCCAAGCATTAACTCGGGCAACGACAATGTGGTCAATCTTACACGATTTTACGTATTCTCCATATTTTTTCCATCTAATTGAACGAAAAAAACTTAACTCTACTTCATTCAAAATATAATATGTTTCAGGAAGTTTTCTTAATTCCTTAATAACTGCAGTCTCTCCAAGTGCGGCAGCAAAATATTGCTGATTCTTTTCAATTATCTCTCGTGCTTTATGTAACTGGCTAACTTTATTTTCTACGGCCTTTTCAAGATTCTTCTCTCTTAAAATGTGTTTCTTTTCTGTTTGTTTTATTAGTTTAATATCATTCTTGAATGGTTTATCCAACTTCTTCTTGATAGTTTTATCTATTTCCTTTATCCTTCTTCTTCCCTTTGAACTTAAAGGTGTATCCATTAACTCTGCTTTTTCTTTAAGTAAAGATTGCTTTAATTCCGATTTCTTCTCTTCTAACCTTTTTCTTAAATTAGACTCGTCGTTTTTTAAACCTGCTATAATTGAATTTAACTTTTGGCGCTCTTCCGCAGTGCTACTTTCTAAGATTTCCGAAAAATTACTTTTTAAATTTTGGATATCTTTAAATGAGTTAAAGCCGTCTAATCCTTTCCGTAATAATCTATCTTTTAAATAAGCTTCGCTCCCAGAGTCTCCTATAACATTAACATTTTTCGATTTTCTTATCAGTCCCTTTTCTTCTAAAATCCATTTCGAAATTAGGAAATCCTGAACTTCAGAATGATTAGAAATAAAAGAGGAAGTAATAGTAGACTTAGGAAACCACTCCTCCTTTCCATCAGGTAAGGAGAGCAATAGTCCTTTTTCTGTCTCCTTTAAAATTGTACCTTTTATCCCAAAATTTCTTGGATCGGGCATTTTCTACTAATTTCGCATTTTTTTTTATTATAATTCTTAAACATTCAAATCTAAACTTAAATGTTCTCCAAGAATTATCTCAAATAGCTTTCGTGTTTCATTTCTTAGAATACTAATAAGAATAAAAATTTGAATAGTTTATTTTTTTTCTATACTTAAACTCTTAAAAATTAAAATGAAAGAATTAACAGATGAAGAGGAATAATAGCTAAAGCATTTAGTCAAAATAATGATCAAAATCATTCCTAGAAATGGTATGAATACAATAGAAAAGTCATAAGTGAAGATATAAAAGGGTAAAATAGAATTTTTATGTAGAGGAAGAGAATAATAATAGGGGAATATTGTGAGTGAAAGTAAGGATCTTTTTTATGAAGCTAAGAGTTTCTATCAAGAAAAAAATTATGAAAGAGCTTTAAGACTTTATAAGAACCTTTCTAGACTGCATCCCGACAATTATCGAGTGTGGAATCATCTTGGTTTATGCCACGCAAGACTAAACGATTATAAGAAAGCCATAGTTTCTTTTAAAAAAGCCCTCGAAGTTAACGAGAAGAAAGAACTCATATGGAGCAATTTAGGTAAAGCTTATTATCATAATAGAGAATTTTCTAAAGTAATCGGGACGTATGAGAGAGCTTTAAAAATTTATCCTAATAACACCTTTTATTGGAACGGAATTGGAGTGATGTGCGTCGAATTAAACAATTATGACGACGCTATAAAAGCTTTCAAGCAAGCTTTAGATGTAGATCTAAAAAATCATACTGCTTGGAATAATTTGTGTATAGCATATGGAAAAAAGGGAGTTGATTTTTCATCAGCTGAGTTTAGACCTAATAGCGAAGTTTCGTGGCATCAACTCTCAAAAGCGCTCTTAATCTCAAGCTTTTATAATGATTCTCTCGACGCAATTAATAGAGCTTTATCAATAAATCCAAGTTTTAACGCCGCTTTTATACTAAGAAATAAAATCAAGCACATTCTTGAAGAGAATGGAGAGTTAAAGAGTGCGAAATCTGAAATTAACACTGATTCGAATAAAGCAATTGAGAAAGATACGTATTACGAGCGATTTAAAAAATTACAAGAAAAAAGAAAAAAGCTTTTAGATAAACCAGAGCATCAAAAAGAGTTAACGATCGAAGAGAGATTTAAAAAGCAGCAAGAAAAATTTAGAAAAAGATCTATGCAAATTGACGATACTCTCGACTATGAACCTGCTAAACCTGTAGAACCTAAAAAATCAAGGACAGAAAAAGCTCAAGAAACTTTGAAGCAATCCTTAACTGATAACGAGCTCATTTATATCAATAATAAGTATCACAAAATAGATGAGTGCAATTTCGTTATTGATGGAGCAAATGTCGCTCGAGAAAGTATATCAGATAAGAGAGGAGGTAAAATTTCAAGACTCTATAAATTATTTGAAAAGCTAAATAGCTTCGGAATTACGAACTACATTATTCTATGCGATAGATCCCTACACTATACCATAGATAATAAAAAGGAATATCAATATTTAGCAAAAAATGGTAGGATATTCGAAACTCCCGGTGGCACCGAAGCTGACCATTTCATCCTCCAATACGCTAAGGAGAATAACTCCTATATCATATCTAATGACAGATTTAAAGAATTCAGGAATTATTTTGGACACGGATGGCTCAATAATCAGCTGATAACGTTTAAATTTATAAAAGATAAGCTGTATTTTGACAAAATTTATACCGCTTATTAAAGCCTTTATCTCTATAAATATTAAGAATTCTTAAAGAAGATTATTATGATTCTATCAGGAGATCATGTAAAAATTGTAAATGGTTTTTATAAAGGAGAGATTGGTATCGTCAAAGGCTTTGATGGTTTTAGTTTTAAAGTAAAACTTCTTAAGCGAGCGTTAGAAATTAAACTTGATGAAAATGAATTTGAAAAGATT
>JAUWDN010000264.1 GCA_030608765.1 Promethearchaeota archaeon | reverse complement strand
GGTGCTATAACTTTCTTAATTATTGGATAGCTACTTTTACCCGTAATTATTAAAATTTTCTTAATTTAAATCACTCAATAATTATTTATATCAAATGGAATATAAATATCGTCTAGGATTGAACCTTTCGCATCTTTTATTTTTATATTATTTATTATGGGCTCAAATTCTCCTCCTAATAATCCATTCGCTATGAAAGCAGCACCTTGAGCCGCATGTTTTGATAAGTGCCCATAAGATCGCATTATCTTAACGGGTAGAAAATCGTTTAAAGTATTTTTAAAGATTTCTACAATATATTGTAAATCTGACGATCTTCCCGCAACAAGTATTTCAATAATTTTATTTTTTCTTGAATAAGACGAAGATATTGCGTAAACTGCTTTAGTTAATTCTGAAATGTAAGCTTTAAGAGCTAAATTCGTCTGGGTGTCTGTTTTAGCTAATAATATGATTTCTTTTAAGCTTAAATCTTGATTTCCTGCAATATAGGATACTCCTCCCCTATATATGTTCTTTTTTTTTATGTTTTTGATCAAGTAAGCTAACTCGCCATCAAGGCTTCCGCAGGCTCTAAATCCCATAATGTTAGAACCACCAATTCCATCAATCACTTGACCGTTTTCAATTGCTAGAACTGATGTAAAACTGTATCCAATTTCAACCATAATAAAGTTAGAATTTTTAGGATTAATGTTTAACCGTTCCACTTGATCTCTAATCCCTGTAACGGCCGTGCATAACTTATCTGCGGTTCCCATATCAATTTTATTTATTTTACGATACCTAGGAATTGTAGGTAGATGTTTAACACCTGGAATTATTATGCCAGGGATCTTTTCTGCTTTTATCAAGCGAAGGATTTTCCCTAATCCGATTAATTTATCCTTCTCCTTTTTATCGAATTTTAACAGGGTTAAAAATATATCTTTTTCAGTTATATCTGTAACTTTTTTCAAGGGCAATCCAAATCCGCTTGGAGCTACAATTAAATCGATATTACCTATTGATTTTATAACAGTTAAAGCTTTACTTGGTTCTTCTATCAATTCTTTTGAAGGAATAGAAGTATCTAAAATAATTTCTTTGTTTTCTAATCCAAAAAAATCCCAAGATAATGAGCCAGGATCTATTCCAATTACCCGATACAATGAAAATCAAGTTCTATTTAATTTTAAAAATTAAAAGTTCAATAATTCTTTTTATTTTTATTAATTTTTATTATTTTGTTATAAGATGATTATTTTGTTATAAAGTATTAAAGAACTTGGATATATTCTTACTTATACTACTGAAAATTATTATAATCGTATCTAATGTCATCCAATTTTCAAATAGATTTCACAGCTATAGGTCTAGAGAAAAACTATTTGTATGAAGTCTTAGCTACCACAATTTCAATAGATAAAAATCTAATAGTTCCAAATACTGCCTGTATGGGTGTAAGGTTAGTGGATAAAAAATTATTTAAAATTTGGCCTTATCCAAATACTACGACTTATAAAAACATAGAAAGCAGTAAATTCCTTATATTAAATTTTATTGATGATGTGTATCTTTATGCACTAACATCTTTAAAAGGTTCTAATATAACTAAAAGTGTTGGAGCTTTATCAGAAAAATATTATAGTTATTACACTCTTGGTGTTAAGGATGAGTATAAGGATTTTGCTAAGAGGATTGCATCAACGGATTCTATTCAGCTTCCTTATTTAAAGGAAGCCTGGGCTATTATTATATGTGTAGCAACGAACAAAAATCAAATTTTAAGAAAGGACGATTATGGTAAATTGAAGTTAATGGAAATAAATTTAACTGTTATTTCCTACCAAAAGTTTAAAGAATCTTTTAAGTTGTATAATAGAGCAGAAAATATAACTTTGGAAACTATCTTACTAGCTACTAAATTAAATGTCGCTATAGAAAAAAAAGAAAATGCATTAATCAGAACAATAAAGCATAAAATTGAAGAAAATATAAGCGATATTAAAAGATTTGGAACAAATGTGAGTGCCTTAAAGGCGATTGAACACGTTAAGGATTATATTAAAGGATTAGAGGCCTAGCTTTTATTTCTTATTTTTTCAATAAACATCAAAGGGTATTTTAGTTCTTCAATCCACTCTACTTTTGCGGTTATTTCAACCGAGTTAAACTCAAGAACAACTGTCGCGGCTATTAATATTCCAGATAGCTCATCATACTCGAACTCGGTAGTTTTATCTCCCTGAACTTTCTCCCTGTCTATATTAATTTTAACGGATTTCACATATGGTTGGCACGAAATCGATGCTTCAATACCTTTTTCAATTGACTCTATAATTTCAGTGTTCGATGAAATTGGCAATCCACATAAAATGTGATAAAGAGCTCCCAATTTTATGCCTATTTCAAAGCATGCTCTTTCTCTATCGTTTATATCAGAAGAAAAATAGGCGTTTTCTTTACCGTTTGACATTAATTCTCATCAACAAATTCAATTTTTGCGCCATTATTATCGGGTTTGCATAAGTAGATATGTCCAACTATACTACTAAGACGCATCTGAACATCTTTTAAAAGTTTGTTAGCTTCCTCATCAGATTCTACAATCCCAATTACACTGGGTCCGAATGAAGACATCCCATAAGCTTTTACTCCATATTCTTCAAAAAAAGCGAGTGTCTTTTTTACGATTTCATGTTGTAGAGAAATTTCGATTTTTTTGAATCCTATGTTCTGTATTCTTTTTAGTCCTTCACCAAAGCTCACTAAATCTTTTCGAATAATTCCTGGAACTAATTTCATTAGAATTTGGTGAGATACTTCGTTCACTTCCTCTCTTGGGATAGGAGCGTGGCGCTGAAAAATGCTAATTTCTTCATCTCCATAGGCTCCTTTCTTTACATTCGGGATTACTAATACAAATCTCCAGTACTCAGGAATTTGGTATCGTAAAATAGTAAGTGCGGGATTAGCGGATTTTGAAGCTGAAGAAGGGAGAAAAGTTTCTTTTTCTTTACCTTTTCCAAATTCATGGCCAGCATCAACAATAAAGCCACCTTTTTCAAATCCTCTCCAACCAATTCCGGAAGTTCCGCCTCTATTTACGAGTTTTGTCAGTTCTTATATAGAAACATTATTAATGCCTTTTAGTTTAGTTATAGCCATAGCTATGGCTAATGA
>JAUWDN010000015.1 GCA_030608765.1 Promethearchaeota archaeon | reverse complement strand
ATATGCTAATGGTTTTAGACCTTTGGAAGAAGATACTCGAATTCAATTCTTTTCAACCAGTTCTTTAGAAGAAAGTAAAGGTGACGATTATCGATTTCCTGTTGACTATTGGGGAAAAGAAGTTTGGGAAGTAGAAAATCGCTAATATCAAAAACCTGTAGTGATTATTATGACAGAAATATTAATTCTTGGCGTTAGTGGCATGTTAGGTTCGATGGTATTTGATTACTTATCAAACCACACAAATCTTAACGTTTATGGAACTGTTAGAAATCCGGATTTCTTAAAAGAAAAGGTTTTACTTTTTGACGCTTATGATATCTCGCAATTAAAAAAAAAAGAATTCCTCGATTTAAATATTGAATACATCATTAATTGTATAGGAATTACCAAACCTTTCTCAAAAGACGACGATCCTGAAGGCGTTAAGCGAGCAATAGCTATAAATTCAGAGTTTCCGTGGAAGTTAGCGGAATATACAAAAAAAAACAATATTAAAGTCATTCAAATTGGTACGGATTGCGTATATTCAGGCAAGAAGGGGTTATACAACGAGATTGACAAGCACGATCCGTTAGATGTATATGGAAAATCAAAGAGTTTAGGAGAAGTGTTCGATGGCTCTGCACTGATTGTTAGATGCTCCATTATTGGTCCAGAACTTAAGGACCCGAAATCGTTTTTGTTTGAGTGGTTTCTTAATCAGCCTCAAGGTGGCACCATTGGGGGGTATGAACATCATCTATGGAATGGAATCACGACGCTTCAATTTGCTCAATTATGCGAAAAGATTATAACTTCAAAAAGTTATGAAGATTTAATTAAAACTTCTTATGTTCACCACTATACTCCGAATAATATCGTAAATAAATTCGAACTAATGAACATATTTGACGCCGTATTTAAAAAAGAATTGATAATTGATCAAGTTAATAAACCAGATCAAAAAGTAGACCGTACACTTGCGTCCAAATATACATTACTTAATTCTCTTTCAGAAAATAAGGACATGAAGACCGCTATTAATGATTTAAAGATATATATAGAGAATAAGAAATAGGAATAATTCTAAATATTTTTTTTATTTATCTCGTATATTTTATTGAGAAATTTAACGAATTTCCAATTAAGATATTGCAAATTTTATCCGCGACATTTTTACCATAGTGAGTTACTGGCTCAATTTTGTTTGATAAAGTCAATTCCGTAGCGTCGAGCATCTGATCTAGATCTATACCCGTCAATGAATTTACTCCAAGCTCAATTAAATCGATTCTTTCAGTACTTTCTCGAATGGTTACACAAGGTGTCCCGAAAATTGCACACTCCTCCACAACTGTTCCACTATCAGTTAAAACTAATTCTGCTTCCTTTTCCATACCTAAGAATTCTAAAAATCCTTGAGGGGGAATTGGTTTAATGCCATCGGAAAATTTAAAACCAAACTTCTCCATCATCGTTTTAGTTTTAGGCATTAGGATAAATTTGATTTCAACATTTCTTGTTTCGTAAAGTTTTCCAAGAAAAGTTAGGACTTTATGTAAGTTTTCCTTATTTTCAATATTTTCTGCTCGATGACAGGTAACTAAATAAAAAGGTGAATCCTGTTGAAATGTAGTTTCTACAGCGTGAACTACATCAATTATAGGATTGCCAACAACCCAACACCTACGTGGATTTATCCCTTCCTTTATCAAATTCTCCCTATGTTCAGGTAAGTAACAAATATTCATATCAGCTATATGATCGATAATAACCCTATTTTTCTCTTCGGGCATTATCCAATTTTTGCTTCGCATTCCTGCTTCTATGTGGATTAAGGGTACATTTAATTTTGAGGTCGTTAAAGAAAATCCTAAACTGCTATTGTTATCTCCTAAAACGATTACTAATTCAGGATCTTCTTTAAGCAATACTTTTTCAAATTCTATCATTATTTTGGCTACTTGTGTCGCGTGGGTTCCGCTTTTTACATCTAGGTTGTAATCGGGAGGTCTTACTTCTAATTGTTCATAGAAAATTTTATTTAAGTTATAATCGTAATGTTGACCACTGTCAACGATTACATTTTCAAAACTTTTATCTAACTTCTTGATAATTTGTGAAAGGCGGATAATATCTGGTCTAATCCCGATACAAGTAATAATTTTCTTCATATTAACTTTAAAGAAGTATCTTATTTATTTTTGATTTGTCTGGTATTTCTGCTAAATTGAGCAGTTAATCTTCACCAAAGAAAGCCTTTTATTGTTTTTCTTTTTTTTTTTAAATTTAGATTAAATTTTATAAGATAATTAATAAGAAGGCAGGCAAAAATATTGAGAGTTAATCTCCGTAAATTTATTTTTGAATAACCGTATTCACGGTCAAAGACCTTAATTGGACATTCTAAAATTCTATATTCTGACAATTTAGCTTGAAGAATTTGTTCAGTACAGAATGCATAGCCTAAAAATTTAGCTTTACTAAAAATGGGGATAAGTTCTTTGTTAAAAGCTCGGAACCCATTTTGATTATTCATGATCTTAATTCCAAAAAAGACTTGAAAAAATTTTTCGACTAAAATTTCACCAAGCCTCGTAGATAAAGGTAAAAAGTAATGATAACTACCTAAATATCTTGAACCAATTGTATAATCCGCTTTTCCATCAAAGATTGGCTTTATCAGAGTAAAGATATCATCTGGGCTATGCTGACCGTCAGTATCCATGCTTACAATTACTTCCCCAATCGCATATTGCATTCCTGTTAGAATTGCATTCCCATAACCTCTATTTTCTAAATGGCGGATAATTTTAAACTCGTTGTGATGCTTTACTTTTTTAATTTCTATAAGGCTATTATCAGAAGAAAAATCGTCAATTATAATAATCTCAATTAATTCATTTCTAGGTAACTTCTCTAATATTGACCGAATCGTATTTTCTTCGTTATACATCGGTAGTATTATAGAAAGCAAGACTGAATTTTCTTTTTTTTTGAATGATTTTAAATAATTATACAATTCTTGATTAACAGAAACAGTTGTGAGGTGCTTAATAGGATTCTTATTCAAGGAAGCTGTACTTGATTTCACGCGATTTAAAAGCTTCAAGATAAGACCTTGTAAACAATTAATTTTAAAGATAAAAGAAAGTCCAATACAAATAAGTTATAAAAGAAAGGGGATAATACAATTTAAATTTAATTATATAACTTATGCTTAAGAAACTCGTCCTATTACATCTTTCCATAAATCTATGACTAAAACTTATAATTTACTCTAAAAGAACTTAACGGATACTTTATTCTATCGTGGAGTTTGATTTTTGTAAATAATCTTATATTGAAGTAGGTATCCATTTCAATGGAAATTTTAAGAAATGGGTTGTGGAGTTCGTTCAATAAAGAATACAGGGTTAACAGTATTTATGTCTCTTGTATATCGAGCATAGGAAAAGACTTTAGTACCTTTAACAGCTTTTCTGTAAATCTGAATCTGTTCCGTGTTTAATCTTTTAAATATTGTTATATTCAATTTAACAAGAATATATTGAAGGATACAAGAAAAGAGGTTCATAGTTAAATTGGTTAAAATGATATTTGAGGTACCATATTTTCGATCGTAGACTTTAATAGGGCATTCTTTAATCCTATAGCCTTTTATTGCAGCTCTGATAATCTGCTCAGTACAAAAAGCATACCCCTCGTATTTGAAATCCTTAAAAATAGGGATTACTTTCCTATTGAAAGCCCTAAAACCATTTTGATTATTCATTATTTTTTTACCGAAGAATATTTGGATCAATTTTTCTATAAGTACTTCACCTAATCTAGTCGACACAGGGAGTTTATAGAAATAGGATCCTAAATATCGTGAACCAATCGTATAGTCAGCTTCGCCATCAAATATAGGTTTAATCATTGTCAAGATATCATAAGGGGAATGCTGCCCATCAGAATCCATAGTGACTAAAACTCTTCCATGAGCGTTGTTAATTCCCGTAACAATCGCTGCGCCGTATCCTTTGTTTTCTTTGTGTTTTATTACTTGAATTTCATTTTTTCCGTTTACCTTATTGATCTCTTCTAAACTGTTGTCTGTAGAATGATCATCCACTACAATTATCTCAATTAATTTTCCTTTTGGTAAGTTTCCTAAAACATTCCCTATAGTATGTTCCTCGTTATACATTGGTAAAATGATTGACAATAGAACCTTATCATCTTGATGTTTGAATTGATTAATGTAATCGTACAATTCGCTAAATGGATTATCGATTAGATTACTCTCTTTCACATTTTTAAAATGGAAAGGTGACTTATTTTTAGATCCTAAAGCTTTCAAAAAAGGCTCCTTAGAACTCGTTATTTGAATTTTGATTTTTTTAACAGCTGTTATCTTCTTAATTAATACTCTAAAATATAAAGTTATTTCAAGTAAAAAATCAGAATTTTAAATCGATTTTAAAAAAGAGAGCTGCCATTCATATTGGTTTTCTAATCCCACTGCGATGGTCACTTTTGGTTTGAAATTTAATATTTTATTAGCTTTGGATATATTTGAATGAGTAACATTAACATCTCCTTTTTGGTTTTCTATAAATCTAATCTTTTTCTCTGCTTTTGCTATATTATACATTTTATCAACGAGCTTGTTGACAGAGATTGGGTTGGACCTTCCAATATTGAATATTTCTCCACTAGATTTGTCGCTCTCTCCCGCTAGAATTAACCCGTCAATGATATCGGAAATATAAGTAAAATCTCTTTTTTGAGTCCCATCACCATAAATTAATATTTCTTTGTTTTGTAGCATCAAGGTAAAAAATTTATTCATTGCCATATCAGGTCGGCTCCGAGGCCCATATACCGTGTAGAACCTTAACGAAGTAACTGGAAGATTATTTTCCTTAAAATACAGATTTGCATAATGTTCTCCACATAATTTTGAAACGGCATATGGAGAAATGGGATTTTTAGGATGATCTTCATCTACGGGAGTATATAAGGGATTTCCGTAAACCGATGAAGAAGAAGCATTAATTACTTTTTTAATTGAAGACATCTTTGAAGCGTATTCAAATACATTTACAGTTCCTACAATATTATTATAAGTTACTTCTGAGGCATGATCGATCGAATATCTTACACCAGCTTGAGCTGCAAGATGAAAAATATAATCTATTTCATGATTAATCTGCTTAAATGTTGAGTTTTCAACCAAATCTGCCTTAATTAATTTGTAATCTCGGTTTTGCTCGTAGCTTTTTAGTATTTTTTTTAATTGTTCCTCCTTTCCCGAGTAATAATCGTTAAAATTATCTATTAGGACGAGAAAATTATCTTGTTTCAACAATGTCTCTGTTAAATGCGAACCTATGAAGCCCGCTGCACCAGTTATCATAACACTTTTATTATGAATCATATTGTTATGAAACATAATATTTATAAGAATTTTTTCTTATTTCTCTAGTAAATTAGAATTTGATTTACGCTGTAAAAAAAAACTTTTGTTTAATGGAGCATGAATAATTAATGATTATGTACAATTTTAAATTGAAGCTAATAAAATCAATTTTTCACGTCCGTAATCATATAAATTTCTATTTCTTCATTATTTCAGTAATTTCTATTATTCTATTACTTTTAAAGTTAATGAACCTTGATGTTATTCTCCAGTTAGACACTTACTTGCTACTTAATAGTTTACTTCAATTTTCATGGATGGCTTCTTCAATATTTATTATATTATTTTTACCATCTTATCCCTTCTTTTTTAAAATTCATAAAAGCGTAAGATTCAACGCTTTAGAAAAGTTAGGCTTAACCATAGTATTTAATATGAGTTTCTATATCGTGATAGGTTATTTTGGAAATGGATTAGGTTTTATCATAGATGCCAATTATTTCTTTATGTTATTACTAGTGATTTTTTCTTCACTACTAGCGATAATTTTGATCTTCAGAATAAGAAATAAGGGTAAACAAGCGTTCAAATTTGACACCTCCTCTAAGGAATTATGGAAAAAATACGAGAATTTCTCATTTAGTGCCTATCTAAAGAAGAAGATTTCTTGGAATGGGTTGTTGTTAATTATTTTTATGTTTTTATTAATAATAGCATTATTAGCAAATGTAGAAATTTTCGGTGGTACTGATCCATGGTATCATATTCTTATTATTAAAATAATAACATCTGCTAATTCTTTACCCCTTAACGAATATTTTGGTGCGATGGGTTTCCACATAATTGGAGCGGTATTTCATTTCTTTTCGGGCGTAGATTTCATTTTTATACCAAATATCTTCTTATTTTTTACTATCCCGATAGCATCTTTAATAATATATAACATCCTGAGAAGAATCTTTTCTAACAAATCCTTAGCAATTTTTGGAGTTTTTATTTTATTAATCTCTAGTTTAGGATTTATTAACTTAACCTTTCAATATTGGCCGTCGAGCCTTGTACTTATTCAGGGATTAACGATTTTTTTTCTTCTCTATGTTCGATTAAAAAATTTTATTACAGAAGATAGGCCCACTTGGAGAACTATATTATCGAGTTTACCACTTACCTATATCTATGTCCTTTTTACGTTCGTTGCCTTATATCTTTCCCATTCTTTAATAGCACTAATTTTTCTAATCTCTTTTGCGTGGTTATATTTGATTTACTTGGCCAAGGATTTAATCCGTGGTTTTGATTTTGTGTTAGTAGCCCTTCTTATAGTTATTTTTTTAATATTTTGGGTTTCTAACGTAAGCACAGGTCATCTGAGGGTATTTGGTTTTTTTGTTTCCCTCCCCTGGATTTATTTGCTATTCGGTGCACTGTTAATAACTGGTATTGGGTGTATTTTAATCTTATATTTACGAACTCAAATTACTTTTGAAAAGGGAAGGTTTAATTTAATCCTATTGGGTAAGAAATTTAAGTTTTATACAATCATCGAGAAATTCTTTATCCCTCTCGTTCTAATAATAACTATAATTTTTAATGTGAGCTTTTTTATTGCTAACCTTTTTTGGTTTAATTTAAATTTAGTAACTATTTTTGTTGGTTTTGAAATCATTGTATTTGTCATATTTGCCAGTTGGGGGCTTGTTGTATTTCAGAATAAACTGAAGGGAAAACCCTTATTTCTATGGTTAGTCGCTTTTATTTTTTTGATATTATTCGGGTTTCTTTCCGATGTATTTCGAGGATCTCTTAGTTTCTTTTCCAGGCTTTTTTATCTTAGCTCTCCAATTTTTGCAATTGGCTTTATTTCTTATATCTATAAATTAATTAAAATGGGGAAAATAAAACTAAGGCATGTAAAGATATTCCTTATCTTCCTTACGTGTTATTCTTCTACAGTTTCATATTTAGAATTATTTTCGTCGATAGATTTCTTTAGCGTTAATAATAACGAATTAGCAGCAGTAGGTTGGTATCTTGATAACTCGGATAATAAAAACACACTAGTATTAGAATTTGGGTGGAATCCCGTATATGTTTATTATGATTATCCATATGATGACAAAAATAGTTCGCTCCCACTTACAATAACGCAAAATTACGTTACTTTCAACAATGATCTTATTATTCCAGATAACCACATTGATGAAAATGGAACAAATGTGTTAGTTGAATTAAAAAAAAGATATAATACAGATGTGTTTATATTGCTCACTAAAAATTACTTGACCGCAAGTGAAATGGAATTCTATGGAGAATTAACACAAGAACAATATGAAAGGTATTACTCTTTAGATTATTTGAACATGATTTTTTCAGTCAAGAGTGAAAATGGAAATAGTTTACCGTATTATTGGGTTATTTAAAGATTTCATATTTTCCCGGAAAGAGATGATCGATTTTATCTTTTAAAATAATATTTTTATTACCCTCAATTTTAAACATCTTTGGTAGTTTACCTACTTGACCAATTTTATTATCTCGAGATATGAAAGCCCCATAAACACCCTCAATATCCTCGACGGCATCTAATGCATTTTTAATAGATTTTTCTACATCAAATCCTTTAACTAAATTCGCTATTCTTGTTGCAGCACCATCTGCTAATGTTGCGTTTTTTGCAAATATAGTGACGGCATCTGCTTGTCCCAAGCTAATTGCATGTCCTATTGTAGCAGAGCTGGTTCCGATTCCAATAGGACAATTTCTTTTTTCAATTAAGAAACCAATATTCAAATTGAGTTCATTAAATCCAGCATATAGAGCGATCTTCATATTTTCTTCCGAATCAACAGCAATCTCGCCACCATTTTCAACCAAGGCAATTCTTGCGGGAACGTAATCATTATTATCTCCCACTTTCATAATACTTAACATTATATCGGCAAATGCGCCTGCTACCGCTGCCATCGGACCAACATCGCATAAAATTGATGCTTCGCTCATTAAATTGACGATCTCAAACTCAGTTTTGATTTTTATTGGTGAAAAAGAGGTGAGGAATTTGTCATTTTTTTTTATGAATTTTTCCAAAATTAGACGATTATGAAGAAGACTTTCCTTAGCTTTTACAATAGCCGTTTTTGACTCTGAAATTAAAGTGACATCTGATTCTTTTTCTGAAAAATGATATTTATATATCTTCATTGAGATTTTAAAGAGACTTTTAATTAATTAAATATATATAAATAAGAGTTTATTAATTATTCAAAAAATTTGTAATTCATATTATGAAGGATATTAACTACGACGATATCATCTCACAATTGAAAGTTGAGCTAAATTCTGAATGTGCGATCGCAAATATATATGGAATTATATTAGCCTCAAATATAAAAGAGTTTTCTAAAGGCAAAATTATTCCACATAAAATTCTCTCTCTTATTGGAAGTTCTAAAGATATTGCGGATGAGCTAAAGCTGAATAAAATAAATTCTTTTGCTTTAGAAGCTCAAGAGTATAATTATTTATTTACTTTTAGTGGAGAATTAATATTAATTTCTAAATTAGGCTTAAGTATGAATTTAGCTAAATACATGCCATCTATTTCTGTTTTTCTAAAAAAATTAAATGAAAAACATAAAACGCAAGAAGTTAGTGAGTTTTCAGTCTTTGATTTTTCAAAAGAAATTCAGAAAATTAAAGAGATTTTTCAAAATAAAAAAAATAAAGATGACAAGTATTCAATTATTAAGGATCTTGTAAAATACATCGCGTAATAGATTATAATGATTTTAAAAAATATAATTAAAGTAATGTAGATTAGGTGGTATGTTATCTTAAGACAGGTTTACATATACATGGGTGATAAATTACTTCATTATCGGCGTTTCGGAAAAGCCCTTAAGAAGGCAGCGTTCGAATCTTTAGTTAAAGATTTAATGCAAGATGCTTTCGCTAAAGGAGGAAAAAAGGTAGAATATCACGATTATTATAAATATAGAATATCCTATATTACAGAAAAAGATCACGAATTGATGTTTTTATTTGTAACAGGATTAACAGATAATTTTGAAAATATTAAAAAAGAATTGATTAAATGTAAAAAGGAGTTTTTAAATCTTTTTGAGGATATTCTCCAACACAAGTTTGACGCTAAAACCTTTGAGATTTTCGACCCTATCATTGATTCAATTCATAGAAATTTAAGACCTAAAATTTCTTTAGTAGGTTTTTCGGGTGTTGGAAAAACTACAATAACACGCTTAATCAAAGCCGAAGAAATCCCAATGGAACATATTCCAACTATAACAGGAGACATCGCTACAATTAAAATAGGGAAGTTGCATTTTCATTTGTGGGATTTTGCAGGACAAGAGCAGTTTAGTTATTTATGGAATAATTTCATCAAGGGAAGTGATGCTGTTTTATTAATCACTAACTCTACTTTAGAAAATGTAGAAAAAAGCAAGTTTTTCCTGGAACTAATAAAAGAGCAAGCCCCTCAAGCACACACATCCGTTATTGGCAATAAACAAGATCTAGAAGATGCTATGAAGCCTGAGCAAATCGAAAAAATCTTAGGTTTAAAAACATATTCTATGATTGCAAAAGATTCCGGAAACCGAGATAAAATGATAACTATTATTGCAGATATACTAGAAATGAGTGCAGAAGTTTCACCTTTATTAAAACCACTATTAGAACGAGATACATATACAGAGGAAGCTGTAAAAGCGTTAGAAGATGCAAGATTTGAGGATGCTGCAATGTATTTTGAGAAGATTAGTGATTTATGTATAGAACTAGGAGATGATTCACTTGGTAAAGAATTTTATGAAAAATCTCAAAAAATAAAAACTATGATCCAACAAGCTAAAACCCCTCAGGAAGCCCCTGTTGAAGAGCCTAAAACTATTGAACCTACACCAAAGGTAATAGAACCGCTTAAATCAAAAGAAGAACCGCTTAAACCAAAAGAAGAACCACAGATACTTAAGAAACCTGCTATACCCGAAGTTCCTAAAGTTGAAAGTCTAGTAAAACCGAAAATTCCTGTAGCAGGCCCTCCACCACCTGGTCCTCCTAAAAGGAAAGTTGCGATAC
>JAUWDN010000007.1 GCA_030608765.1 Promethearchaeota archaeon | reverse complement strand
TTAAGATTTAAAGGCGGCCAGGGTGTTGCTGCTGCTACAGGAATGCTTCTTTGCTATTTAGCGAATTATTTAATAACCATACCGGAATTTTTCTTCTTTCTATTATATTTAATTCTTCTTTCAGTAATATTTTATTATATTTCTAGAATTGGGACAATTTTAAGTATTGTGGTGCTTCCCCTTCTTGGTTATTCTATATACATTTATTTCCCGGATTGTCAATATAACATCTTTTTTTGGAATGTAATTGCCAATATTACAACGATGGGTATTTATAATATCTTAAAAGAAGGTAAATTTAAGATAGAAGACACGAATTTTCAGACATATTGGTGGCGTGTTGCGATAAGACCATTTGCGATTATTTTTTTAATATCTTATATTGTTTTCACTAAAGTTCCTTCTTTATTTATACTTGGTAGCGTGACTTTAGCTTTGGTAGCATTTGATATCTTTAGATTGATGCATAAAAAAACAAATGAGGTATTGAAGACAAAAGTTAAGGCTTTACTTAGGAAAAATGAAATTAAAACATTTTCGTCATTTACCATCTTTTTTGTTGCCTTGTTTATTACTTTATTGATATTTCCGAAAGAAGTAGCATTCATTGCATCATCCTTTTTAATCTATGGTGATATATTTGGAAAGCTTTTTGGTTTAGCATTTGGGAAACATAAAATATTGAATAAGACATTAGAAGGAACATTAGCATATACTGGGAGCGTTCTTATTATGGGATATGTACTCTATACTAGTTTAAGTATTCCATTGATTGTTTTAATTATAGGGGGTATATCAGCACCTTTAGTTGAAATGTTTTCAATGAATCTAAATGATAATCTTACAGTTCCTTTATTGACAGGATCAATTATGACAGTAGCACTATTGTTTGGTTTATAAAAACAATTTTCTTATCAAATTCTTCAAAAAATAATGTTATATTTTATAAATCTATCATAATCATAGGAATGTCTTATATTGAGAAAAAGTATAACAATAAGATCTCAGAAGTTTTTGACGACCTCACTAAATTGGAACAAGATATCCTACAATTGTTTAACTATAAATCCATTAAATATTCTGAAAAGGTCGCAAAACTATGCGCTCTTAGTAACAAAAACATTAATCTCATCCTAAAGAAATATTATCCGGAAATTAAGCGAATTGACGATAAGTTAAGGATAAAATCAAGATTGAAATTCTATTACGATTTAATAGACAAACTGACTCATTATATAAGATGTGTTGAGGAGTTTCAAAAATTAGACGATCAATATTACGAAACTATTATAGATTTCATCAACGAGAAAGAAAATTTAATATCAGGTAAATATAAAGAAATCAGTTCTCACGAGTTAACGGTTTTTTACGACAAGAAAACTCGTGAAGATTTTGAACGAATATTAACTGAAAAAATCGAATCGGGGAGTAAACAGTTCTTTACTTTCGGAACTTTAGAAGCAGAAATCAAAAAGATCGCTCGAATTGCTGGTGCGGACGAGGTAACGATTCTTAATAATGAAGAAATCCTAAACAGGGCGGAGTTTATCAATAATCCAAAAGCAATTATTCGTTATTCTGTTTTTTCTACAGATGAAGAATTATTGAAAAACATTGGTAGAGAATTAAAAGAATATCTTATTTCCAAGGATTATGAAGCGATGATCCTCCTTCTTGAAATCACTGATTTATCAACTAATCGAGATTATTTAACAGGCTCGGTTATTACGAATGCAAAATTAGCACCAGATCGAGACAATCAGTTTAGATAAGATTTTTTCTAATAACGCCATTAGGTTCAATGAGATTAGAGTTTTACTCATAAAATATTTAACTTTTAAAGTATTCTTTTTGATGATAGATTATGGCTAAAAAGAAAAATGAGGCTCCTTTAACTGGTATAACAGTGTCGAAAGAAGAAGATTTTTCTGCGTGGTATACCGAGTTAATAACTAAAGCAGAGTTAGCGGATATTAGATACAACATCAAGGGATTCGTTGTTTATCGAGAATGGGCAACAATCACAATTAGAAAAATGTATAAGAAAACCGAAGATCTGCTGGAAAAAAAAGGTCATCTCCCATTGACAATGCCTTCTCTTATCCCTGAATCGAATTTCTTATTAGAAGCAAAACATGTTGAGGGTTTTGCTCCAGAACTATTTTGGGTAACAGAAGCTGGTAGTTCTGGCAAATTATCAGAACGTTTGGCATTACGTCCAACTAGCGAAACTGCGCTATATAAAATGTATTCAATGTGGATAAGAAGTTATAAGGATCTGCCCTATAAAAGATATCTTTCATGCCAAGTCTGGAGATATGAGGGAAAAATGACAAGACCATTTCTTAGAGGCAGAGAATTTCATTGGATTGAAGCACACAATGTTTTTGCTACAATGGAGGGTGCGATGGAGCAAGTTAAAGAGGATATGGAATCGACTTACCAGATTCTTCAGGATGAGTGTTGTATCCCCTTAATCTTTTTTCAAAGACCAGAATGGGATAAATTTGCAGGAGCCGTTCATACCTATGCTGCTGATGCTTTAATGGGATCTGGAAAAGTTCTGCAATTGCCCTCAACGCATTTGTTAGGACAGAATTTCTCAAAGCCATTTAATGTAAAATTTGTAGATACAGATGGAGAAGAGAAATATGGTTATCAGACTTGTTATGGGCCTTCTCAAAGTAGAAATTATGGTGCTATGATTGCATATCTTGGGGATGACAAGGGTTTAATCTTACCTTTTGATCTTGCGCCTATCCAGATAATTATAATTCCAATTATCTACAAAGGTAAAGAAGATATAGTTTTAAAGAAAGCAAAAGAAATAGAAAATCTACTGAAAGAAAAATATATCGTCAAATTAGATGATTCAGACGAATCTGCGGGTAATAAATTTTATTTTTGGGAGTTAAAAGGAGTACCTATTCGAATTGAAATAGGTCCCAAAGACATTGAAAAAAGCCAAGTAGTAATCGTCAAAAGACACGATGGTCAAAAATTCTTTGTTAAAGAAAACGAATTAAAAGAATTCGTAGAAAATCTCGCAGACAATTATACAAAAGAAATAAAAGAGAAAAGTATGGTTGATTTTGAGTCACAGATAGAAGTTGCTTATGAAAAAGACGCTGCTATTGAAGCTATTAATAACGGAAAAATTGTATGTTGTGGATTTTGTTCTATTGATTTTGATGGTGAACATTGTGCCGAAATAGTTGAGAAAGATATAGGAGGGTTCGTGCGTGGTAAACGAATCGATGGAGAGAAGCATGAATTTGCAACTTGTATTATTTGTAATGAACCAGCAACTTGTACAGTTTATATTGCTAAAAGTTATTAAGTAATAATAAAAGAAAAAGAGAAGTCTTAACGGCTAATCTTCATTTTATCTTTCTGTGTATCCAATAAATCCAGCAACTAAGATTAATATTCCTCCAGCTAAGCTACTAAATATTATTATTACTATACCTAATCCTACATATAATAGCCAATTCATAGGCACAGGATTACCCGGTCTAAGAACACTGAGTAAAACAATTACACTAAGAATGATTGAAATAACGATTGATATTACTTTAGAAACATCAACATTCCGTTCGTTAAAACCTAATATAGTTTCAATTAATGTAATTGCTCCACCTATACCTGCTAACAATCTCATTAAATCTTCTTCTCTCATTTCATCACTTCATATTTAATTGGTTATAGAAAATGTTTTAGTCGTGTCTAAGTGCTTTTCTTAGATTTATAGTATTATTCTAGTTATTTAAAACCAATTGGAATAAAATTAATATTTTTTAACTTATTTTCTAGAGAAAGAGACTTTTTATCTTTTTCAAAATTAATTTCGTTAAATATACTTTATAGGATGTGGAAATATGAAGCAGGTGGATAAATTCTATAGACATGTAATTGTAAGTCACATAGTTGTTGTTGGAGCTTTGATTGGTTTTTTAACAGCGATTGCTGCAATATTACTATATATTTCAGCAGATCCTACTTTTAGCTTTCTAACTCATTGGGTTAGTCATTTAGGGACAGGTCCGAACGGTTCCGATATTGTTTTTAATGGAGGCATGGTATACTCAGGAATTATTAGTTGGTTCTATAGTTTATATCTGGCAGGATATTTACACAAAAAAGGAGCATTAAAATTCTTGATTGTTATTTCTCTAGGATGTGGTATTATTTTGGGGATTGGGCTTCTGTTGCTTGGAGTTTTTCCTTTAGATTTAATTTTTGGAATACACAATATTGCTGCTGGGCTTTTCTTTTATGGAGGAATGTTTAGTTGTATCATTTATGGAATCACTGCGTATCTCACTCCAAGTATATCAAAATTACAATCTATTATTGGATTTATGATAGCAACAGTTTTTTTATCATATATCATAATTAATTCTCTGCCTATTAACATCTCATTTAAAATGGCCGCGGAATGGTCTGTGTTCTTCGCAATTCCAAGTTGGATATTGTCTCAAGGTATCATTATTTTAAGATCAAACCATACATGACTTTAAAAATTTAAGAGAGTTTATCATGGAAGATTTCATTAAACCTTTATCAAATGAATTTGAAAATATTTATTTTATTGAAGGAGCCCAGCGTGCTAGATACCCCTATTCGAATTCCATGTTAATCGGAGATTATTTAATAGATACGGGGATTTCTCATAAACGATTAAAGAGATTAAAAAAGGAATTTCCGATTAATAAGGTTTTTTTAACCCATTGGCACGAGGATCATATTTCTGGAAATTATCTATTAAGAGATGCAAAGTTCTATTGTCATTCAAAGGATAAAGCACCTATTGAAAATGTCGATAAAATGATTCCTCTCTATAATGTTAAAAATACTCCCATTGAAGATGATTTAAAAAGTCTAATTAAACTTTTAAGGATGCAAAACATCAAAATAGATACCTTAATTGAAGACAAAGATATTTTTAATATTGATGATCAGTTGAAATTAGAAGTGCTTTTTACTCCTGGACACACCGCGGGACACTGTGCATATTATGAACTGAATTCAAAGATAGCTTTTCTTGGTGATATTGACCTTACAAAACATCCCTATTATGGAAATCTTGATGCAAGCTTAATTGAATTTGAGGAATCTATAACTAAAATTAAAGGCTTAGATATAAATATTGTAGTTACAGGGCACAGGGGTATAATCGAAGGTAAAGATAAAATAGTTGAGGAAATTGAAAAATACGAGTCAATCTTGAATGGTCGGGACGAACGAATTCTTGCTTACTTCTCTGAAAGAAGTAGACCAATTAAACTAGATGAGTTTAGAAATAACAATATTATTTATAGAAAATATTCAGCTTATAAGGATTTTGAAATTATTGCCGAGCTTCTAATGATTGAAAAACATATTGAGAAGTTTCTAAAAAATAATTTAATTTCGGAAGAAAATAACGGTTATATTTTAGTATAAAAATAAAAAAGGAATTAGAATTTTATTTCGCTAGTCTTTCCACTTTACTTGGTGCTCATTCTTCAAGTGAAACTGATTCGGGAAGCGTTTTCATCATTTCCCTAATATTTATTCCTCTCTTTTTAAGAGTTCTACGTCTAATTAAATATAGTATTGCTCCAACTCCAGCAAATGGAAATATGATTATAGCAATTATTAAGCCAGCATCAGGATCAGTGAACAAGAGTAGGACAAATATAAAGGAGGTAATAGAACCTAAGACTCCCATTGTCTTTAGAGCCCAAGATGCGGGTTTGAAGCCGGCTTTGTCGTGCCACTTAGGAAATTTCTTTGGAAGAATGAAAACTGCTAAAGATATAGGGATTTGAAGTAAGAGGACAACGGTAGCTGTAACGGCACTCAATAATAAGCTTGCGGTCTCAATGTCATATCCTGGAATGGAACTGATTAATGGTATAACAGTAACTAGGAGTAATATTCCAACAGCAAGTAGTAGTGTTAAAGCTGGTCTTGGTGTTTTGTGTTTCTCATTTACTTTATTAAAAACTTTAGGGAACATCTGATCCCTTGCAGCTACAAGTATGTCTCGAGAATACGCCATGTACGATGGGTGGAGAGTAGAGGCGATTGCGATGGCAATGAGAATGATCATAAACAAGATCACCTCAGGAGGTAGAATCCCTCCGAGGATGAGAATTTCCGTCACAGTTCCGACTGGAACACCCCATGGTTGAATTCCAGCAACCATTATTGCTTGTAATATGTACAAAGATGTAAGTATCACCATACTAATAAGAAGAGCACGAGGAATATTCTTTTTTGGATTCTTTATTTCCCCAGCAACATCTAATATTAAAGTGAACCCTGTATAAGAGAAAAAGAACACTAAAGCCGCAAACAAGACAGGTTCAACACCAATTGGAAATAGAGGTTCAAAATTCGAAGGATTGAAATGTGGAACCGCCGCTACTATAAATATCACCATAACTAAAATATCTCCAAATATTGTGAGGATTAATTCGATTAAGCCAGAAATTTCTACTCTTATCCAGTTTAGGAAGTAAAAAGCAACCAATGCTGTAATTCCAACTAATAGGACAAAAATTAATTGTAATTCAGCAGGTATTCCAAAAGCTTGTCCTAGAAACACGCCTAGAGATGTAGCTAAAAAGGATAGGGCAGAGCCCACAGCTAAAATCACCATCCAAACGGTTAAAAAACCTCCAAATCCACCTAAAAGTCTACTAGAAATTACATAGGTTCCCCCTGCAACGGGAAAAGCAGACCCAATGTATGCAATGATATAAGCTACAAATATAGCGGGAATAACTGCAATTATGTATGAGATGAATATCCCAGGTCCAGTTTTAGACAGGTAATCTGCTGGCGAAACCCATATTCCTGCCCCGATAACCATTCCAACTATAATAAAGATCGCTATAGGTAAGCTAAGACCACGTTTTAATTCTTTATCTTCAACCATAATTCTTTCACAAATTTGTCTAATTTTCTAATTGAGTTATATATTTTCATTAAATTTTAAATTAGTTTAATTTTTGGTAAGATAGTATATAAATGTTTAATTTATCATTCGAAAATCTTGAATTTATAACAGATTTTTAAAGAAAATAACATTTAAAATTAGTTTTAGCACGACCTAGTTTTAAGAAAAATATTTTTCAAAGGGACAGGGAAAATCAAATAAGCAATAATATAAAAATTTGATAATTACGAAATATTCTTTCATAATTTAATATCTCTTATTTAACTTCTCGATAAGAGTTTTTTTTCGTTTAAGTTTTTTTTTAAGTTCATTAAGAGCGTCGGCTACTGCATAATCGTACGAAGAGATGTTTTTTTCTACAGCACTTTTAATTACTTCAAAGGTTTTTCCTGAAATTTTTAATTTAATGTAATCAAATATTTCATCAGCGTTTTTGGCAACTTTATTTATTAAAATTGCTAAAACTTCACCTGCATTTGCTATGAAATCGGGGAATGCAATGATTCCTTTCTCTTTTAAAATATCAGTAGAGCCCGTCTCGTAAGGTATATTTGCAGCCGGAATAATCGCTAATGCATTGATCTTATCAATATTCTTTTTATTAATCACATCAGGTCGAGCTCCGGGTATGATAAAATCCGTGGGATACTCAGACGACAATTCGAAGAGTTTTTCTTTCGGAATTTGGATATGATTTTTACTAGTATATTGGTTAACTAAATCGTCTCCGTATGCCAGCTTTAATTTTAATAATTCTTCAATATCAAGGCCACCCTCATCAAAAATAGCACCTTTTATTGTTGAAACCCCTGTTAAGGTAAATCCCAATTCTTTTAAGCTCATTGCAACAGCAGTACCTACTTTGCCAAAGCCCTCCAATATAATTTTCGGCTTTTTAGATATATCAAACTTTTTCTTAGTAAGCTTCTCTAAATTGCTATAGATTACTTCTAAACAGTAAACAACTCCATAACCAGTAAATAATTCTTCAACAGGTACCCCAAGCTTTGCCATCCCAATTTTTTTTGATGCTAAATTTGGCACGCCAATTACACTAAACATTTTTAGTAGATCATCGTCATCTGTTCCCATATCTGGCCCAGGATAATACACATCATTTTTAATAAAAGGCTCAATTGCTTTTGCAAAACTTGTTAGTAATATTTCTTTTTTCTCTTTATCTTGGGGATCACCCCATATACCCGCTTTTGCGCCCCCAAGTTTCAACCTATAAGCACAAAATTTCAGCGACATTGCCCGTGATAATCGAATCATCTCGTCAAGAGAGATATCGGGAGCAAGCCTTACACCGCCAGCAGGAATCCCATATATAGAATTATCTATAACCAAAGCAGCGTTTAAGTCTGTTGATGGGTTTTTTAGTATAATGATTTTTTCAGGTCCAATATCATCCAATAATGAATAATCTTTAATCGCAAAATCCATTTCTAAATAACCTTAATAAGAGTCTTAAAAATCCAATTTCATTAATATCTTATTTGAAAGAATTATTTAAAAATTTTTGATTACCTTTAAACTAGATTCTCATCTTAATTTTTGATATATCTGTCAATTTATATATCCTATTTTAAAAGCTTTTTTTTGTAATAACAAATTTTGATCCTTATGGAAAGTAAAAAGCCAACTTTGTTTGATGTATTTCCAAATTTAGAAGGAAAAGTTCCTTGGACCTCGATATTAACGGGAATGCCTTCTGATATTGAAAGGTTAACAGAATTAGAAAATTACTTGAAATTAATAGATGGCGAAATATATATTAAGCGTGATGACAAGGATCATAAAATATATGGTGGCAACAAACTCAGAAAGTTTGAATTCATTTTTGGGGAGGCTCTAAAGAAAAAAAAGAAGGGTATAATAACTTTGGGAGGCATTGGTACAAATCACGGAGCTGCTTGTGCAATTATAGCGAAAGAACTTGATTTAAAATGCGAATTATTTTTATCCCTTCAACCAGTAACTTGGCACGTTCAGCGTTCTCTCCTTTTATTCCATTATTTTGGGGCAAAATTACATTTTACTAAGATGTTTGAACTTGGTGTTCTCAAAAGCTTGTTGTTTAGAATGTTTCATCCGAAGCATTATTTAATGTCGATTGGTGGATCACCTCTCTTTGGAATTGGAACGCCTTTAGGAAGTATAGGCTTTATTAATGCGATTTTTGAATTAAAAATTCAAATTGATCAAGGGATTCTACCTGAACCAGATATTATTTTTGTAGCAGCAGGATCAACTGGAACAGCAGCAGGTCTAACAGCCGGTTGTAAGCTCTTAGGATTAAAAACTAAAGTATATCCCGTTAATGTTTCAAGAGATATTGTTGTTAACCCAAAAAACCTAATTAAGATTGCAAATAAATCCATTAAATATTTAAGAAAACGAGATAAATCTATACCGGATGTCCAAGTTAATAAAGGTGATTTTAATATGATTAAGGGATATTTGGGTTCTAGTTACGGCGTAAAAACAGTTAAGGGGCAAAAAGCGGTAGATTTAGTTTACGACCTAGAGGGCAAAAAGTTAGGTTTCAAATTAGAAACGACATATACAGGAAAAACGATGGCAGCAATGTTTGATTTTTTTGAAAAAGAAGAAAATAAATCTAAGAAAGTTCTTTTCTGGAACACTTACAATTCGAACGATTTGGATAAATATCTTAGAGAAACCAAATTTGATTTCGAGAAGCTACCTAATAAATTTCATAAGTATTATACTAAAAAATTGTTTCAGTGCTGGCAACTCACAGATTGCCCTGAAGATACAAGAGACAAATGTCCCGCGTATCTTAATCACGAATATAGGTTTTGGAAGGTAACAGAATGTAATTTAGAAAAAGATAAACAATTAATAATCAAAGAGAAATTAAGTAAGGTTATAGAATTAGAAGACGCATAAGAGTTTTAGATGCATTTCTACTTAAGATTATATTCTTCTTTAATTACTGATTTAATTTTAATATATTCTCGATAAGCTTCTTAATTAATGTGTATAGCACTCCAACATCCGCAATTTTTAATTTTTCGCTCGGAGAATGTAAACCTTCTACAGTTGGACCAAAGGAGACCATCTGGAGCCCACTTATTCTAGTATTTATCATCCCTGTTTCTAAACCACCATGTATTACTGTAGTTTTTACATTCTTTTTCAATAAATCTTCATATTCCGTTTTTACATAGTTTAAGAAGTTAGACTCTAGATCTGGGAGCCATTCGGGTAAAACTGGCCTCAAAAACACATTCCAACCTCCGATCTCTCCTAGTTGTTTAATTGAGACACAAAAAGAGTTCAATTCGCTTCTGATCATACTTCGCGGATAAAGCCAGATTATTTCGTTTTCTTTTTCTGTGTTAATGATAGCAAGATTATTGGAGCTTTCTATAAATTTATCATAAATAGAGGATATTTTTAAGACACCATGAGGGATTATATTAATGGTCGAAATTAACAATTTAGATTCCTTCTCTGTTAAATACTTTCTTGGAAGAACTTTTTTGAATTTTATTTTCAGGTTAGGTTCAAATTTTTCGTAATATTCGAATATTGATGAGATTTCCTCGTTAAGCAATTCTTCAAATTTCTGGTTATTTTTTAAGGCTATTCCTATTATTATTGAAGATTTGGCAGGGATTACATTAGATTTTGTTCCACCCTGCCATTTGCTTACGAAGATTTTCATTTCTTGTGAAATATTTGATATAACCCTACCTACTAACTTGTTGGCATTAGCTCGTGGTAAGTGTATATCTCCTCCTGAGTGGCCACTTAATAATCCTTGAACTGAAATTTCATAGAATTCTAATTCATCACTTTCATTGTAGTCTACCCAATTAAATTCCTTTGAAAATCTCATTCGTCTTCCACAAACGGAACCCACTACAATATTCCCTAAAGGACCACCATCGAGATTAATCATCAATTTACTTTGTATATCAAGAGCTACAGGATCTAATTGAGTGGCCCCATCAAAACCATCTTCCTCATTTACAGTAAGTAAGACTTCAATTTGACCGTGGGTTTTTATTGATTGATCAACTAAAGCGGCTAGTGCAAGTGCTACACCAATGCCGTCATCAGCTCCGAGTGTAGTTCCATCAGCGTCTACCCATTCAGAGTTGTCTTGAATTCTAATTGGGATTCCAGAGGTCATAAAATCAAATCCTTCTGCTCTATCTGTTTCACATACCATGTCCATATGTGCTTGAAACATTAAGGAATGAGCTAATTCCATTCCTCTTGTAGCTGTTTTTCTAATTAAGATGTTTCCAATGGAATCTTCACGGATAGTGTAGTTTAAACCATTTTTTAGAGATTGTTCGGTCAGCCAAGATTTTATCTTGTTTCGAATCATTTCTTCGTGGTGTGAAGGTCTAGGTGTTTTAGCTATTACATGTTCAAAGATATTCCACACAATTTCGGGTTTTAATTTTTCTAACACCATAAATACTATCTTGGTCTATTGCTATTTAATCTTATAATTTAGAATCTATTCTATATCCAAACATATTCTACAATTATGGTTGTTTTTAAGGCAAAATCTTTTTTCATTTAAACTATTTTTATTAGTCAAATATGCTACGTACTTATTTTTTGCTTTTTGTGATGATTTTTTTCTGGGGTTTTTCGTTTATAGTTGTTGATATCGCTATGGATTTTGTTACCCCGCTCTCTATCGCGTTGTACCGGTTAATAATTGCCGCGGTTTCAATGATTATAATTGATTTTTTTCTTAGAAAGAAAAATAACAAAAAGTCTGCCTTAATTTTTGACCAAACAATCAATAAGGGGTCAGAAAGGAATTACTGGTTGTATATAGTGTTATCAAGCTTAGCCGGAGTATCCTTATACCTTATTACTATCTACTCGGCTATTTCTTTGCTTGGTCCTTCCTTACCCGTACTTGTGGATTGTCTAATCAACCCCATTCTCATTACATTACTTTCACTTGTTATTTTCAAAGAAAAATTGAATAAAAATAAAGTAATTGGTTTCATAATTGCTTCTTTTGGAGCGTATTTATTAATTACGGGAGGTAACATTGGAGTTCTTGAACCAAATTCACCTAATTTCTTAGGATATGTCCTTGCTCTTTTAGCTCCTCTGATGTGGTCATTTTATACCATTGCTATAAAAAAAGTGAAACAATTTGATAGCTCTAGGACTGATTTTCAAAATCTAAAGAATATTTCCATTTTTGGAGTTATTGAGTTCTTTATACTCATTATAATTGCTGGACAGTTGAATATCTTTCTAAATAATCTCTTGAATATTATTGTTTTTCTATGTGCTTTATATTTAGGTTTGGGAGCATTCGTGATTGGATATTATATTTGGAGCTACTCCCTTAAAAAGCTGAGGTCTTCAAGTGTTGCATCATTTCTGTATTTGCAACCATTTATAACGCTTATTTTATCGATAATTTTTCAACGAAACGATGTTGTAGGTTTGTGGAATATTATAGGGGGTCTAATTGTTATGGTAGCATTAGTTATCATAAATTATAAAAAACAGGAATTAACCACCCAAAATTCTTTAAAAGCGAAAGTCAAAAGGGATTATACAATCTAATTCAAATTAGATAAAAAAACTTTTATGATAACATAAATTGAATTTTATAAATAATAGATAGTCTAAATAGAAATAATGCGAGGGATTCAATTTGGAAGATATTGTATTATATGAAAAAAGTGGAGACATCGGAAAAATAACTTTAAATAAGCCTGAAGAAAGAAATACAATTACGTTAGATGTGCTAAAAAAACTAATAAAACTCTTTGAAATGAGTGCTGAAAACAACGATGTTTGTGTTATTTACGCCGCTAATGGTAAGCATTTTACAGTAGGTGCTGATCTAAAGTATGGATATGATTTGCTAACAAATAAAGAACGACTTGCAGAAGCAGTAGAGTTTCTTGAATCTTGTCAAATTTTAACACGAAAAATGATAGCTCATCCAGGCATAATAATAGTTGGTTATCACGGATGGGTGATAGGGGGCGGATTTGAACATACACTTGTGTGTGATTATAAAATCGCAGCAGAAGATACACGTATTATGCTCCCTGAAGTAGGGGTAGGGCTTTTCTTTTCTAATGCGTCCACTAAACTATTACCTAGAATAATAGGGGAAGGAAGAGCCAAAGAATTGATGATAATGGGTAAAGAACTCTCTGCTGAAGAAGCACATAGAATAGGGCTGGTTAATCAAGTATGTCCAACACCAAGTCTACCAAGAATCTTAAAAAAAACAGCTAACATGATCGCGTCAAGAGACCACCTTGCTCTTAGTTATACAAAGAAGTTTATAAACGAAAACCAAGATTTAAGTATTGAATCCGTTTTAGCACGCGAATCAATAGCAATGATTACAACTGGGCAGTCTGAAGAACTTAAAAAAAGACTTGAAAAATTTATTAAGAAGGAGTAAAGAATTGTAATTATTGATTAAATATCTCCGAAAAAATCAGTTATTTTGATTAATTCATTATTATTCATGTCCATGATTAACCTTACAATAATACCTTTAACAAGAAGCGTATCTTTTGATTTATTATTTTTATAACAATCCATCGCAAGAGTAATGGAGGTGTTTCCTACTTTTATAACTCGAGTGTGAATAAGTATTTTATCGCCGAAAGTAGCCGATCTTAAATATTCAATTTCAACCTTTCTAACTGGAAAAACGATCCCTTCTTTGTGTAGCGCGCCACAATCTTTATTAAGCTTTTGTACAAAACTTATGAAGCCATCGTCAAAATAATTAAGATACTTATTTGAGTGGACCACCTGCATTAAATCAGTATCATCGACTCTAACTTCAATTTCTTTAAAATCCTCAATTCCAAGTAGTTTGTCTATTACTACCTTATCTTTCTCATTAACTTCCTTCATAATAACTTCATAAACTACTAACTTAATAACCTAATAATTTTTAAAAATAATTTAATAGAAAAAAAAAAGTAAAGTAAAAGCAAGTATTTATTTCTCTAATTTTTTTCCTTTCATAGCTTTTCGAAATTTCTCAAGTTGTTTTCTAGGAGTAACAGTTGGTCTTTCGTATCTTTTCAATTTGGACTTAATTCCAAAAAGGTACTTAGAAATATTTTTCAGTTTCTCAAGATCGTATCGCATCATCATAGTTATAGTTTCCATTGACGGCGATCCTCCACCATGTAAGCCAGCTACTTGTAATAGACCGGCAAATTCGCTTACCGCGAAAGCTTCAATACCTCTAAAACAGCGTAAAACATTTTCTGGTTTAACTCTTG
>JAUWDN010000203.1 GCA_030608765.1 Promethearchaeota archaeon | reverse complement strand
GATAGCCAAGTAAAGGAGGTACTAGGTGAAATTGATGCAGAAATACAAGTTGAAGTAGGTGGAGCTTTACCATCTATAGATCCTGATGGAAAAGTAAAAGAATTGGAAGATGAGCTAAACAAACTAAAGTCGAGAGATTAGATTTCCTTTTTTTTTTTAAGTTTCTCTTCCTCCCAATCAAGCAAAATTATTTAAGTTTAAACTCTATTTTTATAATATTCTTTACCTCAAGTTTAAAGAGTGTTATATATGAATCCAGAAGTAATCGCGATTGGTAGTTGTACGCTTGATTGCATGCTACAAGTTAAAGATATCCTTAGATTTGAATTATTGGATAAGGATATAATAAAAAAATATACAGCAATCGAATACAGCCACAAGTTGAATGTAGATGGAGTATTATTTGTTCCGGGAGGTTCTGCTGCTAATATTGCGTCAAACTGTTCGATGTTAGGCTTAAATAGCGCATACATTGGAATATTAGGAAAAGATTTTTCAGCAGATATTTGTTTAGATGACATGAAAAAGAGGGGCGTCGATCTTTCAAATGTCATTCAGACTGAGGATGATTGTACAGCATTTTCAGTGATTTTAAAAACAGAATGGGGAAAAGACAGAAGTATTTTAGCTTACAAAGGTGCAAATAACTTATTAAAACCTGAGCATGTCAAAGACGAAATTTTTAAAGGGATCAAAGCCTTTGCTTGGACTTCCTTAACGACTGAAAGTGGTTGTAGAGCGATCGAAAAAGCACTAACACTTACATTAGAAAACAATGGTAAAGTGTTTGCAGCTCCAAGTATGTCAATCATTAAGAATAGTCCAAAATGGGCTAAAATCTTAATCTCGAACTCAGATGTCGTGTCATTAAACAAAGAGGAAGCCCAAGAATTTACAGAAGAAACAAACACAGTTCCAATGATTCATAAATTTTTAGATATGGGAATAAAATTAATATCAATTACTGATGGACCAAATGGATCAATAATCTCAGATGGCCAAACCATAGTAAATAGTTCTATTTACGAAGGACCAGTTGAAGACACTACCGGTGCAGGAGATGCTTTCTTAAGCGGTCTTTTAATATCTCAACTAAACGGATTTGGTATAGAGAAAGCTTCTAAGATGGCGACCGCAATGTCTTATTTAGAAAGTAAAGAGATTGGAGTTCGTGAGGGATTACCTAATAGCTTATCAGAATTAGAAGATTTTGTAAGCAATAATTCCATAAAGCAAATAGTCTCTAAAATTATTTAGCAGAAATAAAAAGTAAGGTTATATAACGGTTTTAGTTACAAAAATAAGGAAGAACTTCCTCAAGAAACAAATCGCTTATTTCAAATCGAAATTGGCATAAGAGTTTTACAATAAAATTAAAAAAAGTATTTACATTTTAATTGCTATAAAAAAATAATTAATTTTTAATTTCTTAATTTATTTAAATACTATAAAATTAGATTCTAATAGAGTTGCGCTGCTAGTATAGTTCGATTGATTCTTAATCAGTCGAGTATAATGGTACGTATACACCAGTGTTGCAAAGCAATATGGGTAAAACAGGTTGCCAACTTGGTGACCCGGGTTCAATTCCCGGGCGGCGCACTTTTTTATAATTAACTATTTCAATTATTAATAACCTTTTTTTGGAGTCCCAAAAATTAATGATTAGAAAGTATTAATACAAATAGAATTACATTAAATAATTTTTCCGCAATAACTTGGCGACCTGGGTTCAATTCCCGGGCGGTGCATTTTTTCATTATTTCTAATATCTTTATAAAATTACAATGATTACTTAAAGAGATTTATCGGAAGACTAGGTAATTTTAAATGGAGACTAATAGTACGATTATGTCTTACTTTTTGATTATACGCTGTCTAAAGCCAAATAAATAGACTTCTACGATTTTACAAAATGTCGTGAAAGGTATGTTTCACGATCTGTAACTTGAATTCTAAAAATTAAAAAAAAGTAGTTAAAATTTTTATCATCTATTAAATATTGGTATTGGTTCTTTCAAACCATAATGGAGAGCTAAAAATCCCATCATTAAAACATAAAGTGCTAAGCCTGGCCAAAGAGACGCCCATGGAGCAAAGTAAACATGGGTCCTTGCGCGATTGATGCTATCTCCTAATTGTATTAGTAGAGGATCAGAAAATCCAAGGAAACTTATTGCTTCGAATAACAAAATATTGAATGCCATGAATAATGGGAGATAGGCAATTAATTTCTTTGCGGTTAACTTATAGCTGTAGTTTCCCCTACTGATTAATAAAGTGACCCATGGGATCATATACAGTGTCATGATACTCATTATTATTGTGATATTTCCTCCTCCTAAAGTACCTAGGAATATTAAGATCATAATAATACTAGGTATAATGAAAAGGATTACCATGACTCCCAAGACCACCCCTTTTACCCACCTATGAACTTTAGATAAATAACCAAAATTCAATCCTATGGCAATTCCTATGAGAACCGGCAAGATGCAAACTTTTATTGATGTTGATACACCATATGCTAATAATGCAAGTACGTCGCGTCCAAATGCAGTTTGTCCTAAGGGGTGAGTCGCAGACGGTGGATCCCAAGAACCGGCATATAATCCCAATGCTTCTTGCATAGAAAAAGGAGTTAATACTTGTGGAAATATAGCTACAATTATAGTAAACACTACAATCGCTAATCCAATTATTGTTAACGGAGATTTCAGACGATAAATAGTAAAATCTTTAAATGTCTGGTCTGAATTGAAGCCATATCGAGCGCTTTCTTCAACCACTTGCTCGTTTCTCCCGACATAATTAGTAAATATTTTCGATTGTCTTTCTTCTGAGAAGTAATTGTAAATTGTGTAAACGATGTTTGATAGGAATAGAACAAATACGGTAAGCGCGATTAGGATAAATAAGCATGCCCTGAATAAATAATAATCCGATAAACTGATCGACATAATAAAAAGTTCAAAAAATCCATGTATTCCGAAGGTAACTTCGAGAATGATAATGCTAGAAATTAATACGCTTATATTAAAGATTATTTGCAAGCTATTGGATAAAATATGTTTTTCATCTGATTTCTTCAAGTAATTAGAACGAACCTGTCTTGTCGTGAGAAACAAAGTTAACAGAAATAATATGCAGGATGGTAAAAACGGATCTCCGATCGCTGGAAAAAGTCCCAATTGAAATGCAAAAGTGTATTGGGCCCATATTCCTACGACAAAGATAGGCATCGAAATAACTAAAATAGTAAGAATTTGAATCAAAAGTTTAATCAATCTGTATCTAACTTTTACTGACAAAATTCCTAGTAAAATACCTGCGATTAAACCTAAGACAATCGGTAATATTGTAAATTCAATACTTGCGGGAATTCTCCCAAGCAAAAGTTCAATTATAGGTTGACCTTTGCTAATGGAACCAGATATCCCTAGATTCCCTGTAAAAAGGTCCAAAATATACCTAAGGAACTGGATATATATAGGTTGATCTAAACCCAATTGGCGTAGCATTGCCAAATATTCTGCTGCCGTAAAATGAGGAGGTAGATATGCAAGAACCGGGTCACCGGGAAGTAACCTACAAAACAGAAAACTCAACACCAATCCCATAAATAATGGCACGATAGGGAGTAAAATGGTATAAATGATGTTTCTAATGACAACTTTTAACATTCTATTCTACTTTTTTTTTAAAAATGAATATCAGTCTTACGTTTCATTAAGATAATTATGTATATAAATATAACAGTATCATCGCATTCCTTAATTCATCCTAAATAATTTTAGATTTTGTTATAGAGTGCTGAGAAAATTAGAAACATTTGAAGATTTTGGGACCTTAATCTTGAAATAATTCTCAACGATTTTG
>JAUWDN010000283.1 GCA_030608765.1 Promethearchaeota archaeon | reverse complement strand
AAATGGCAAACCAATAATAAATAGAATGTAATTACATGAAGCAAATGGCATTAAAAGGTATCCCATACTTACTATAATCATAGATATCGGTACGAATCTTTTTCTTCCAAACTTATCTGACAATCTTCCTAAATAAATGGTTGCGACGAATATAACTGGAAATGCGATAGCGATCATTAATAAGAGTTGCAGAGTTGTGAGCCCTTGACTGAAAATAAAAACAAATAAGAACGGCATAATCGAAGAAATCCCAGATTGGAATATGACAAATGCAAGAAGAATTTTATAGAATTCTTTTTGGGATTTCAATTCTACTATATTAAAAATTTGCTTTAATTCACCAGAAAACTTTTTTTTTTTTGGAAGTTCTGACACTGGTTTCTCTTTTATGAATAAGAATCCAACGATTCCAACTGAAGCAAATACAATTCCTCCAACAAAAAATAAAATTAAGTGGCCTTGTTGAGTTATAATTGTACCTGTTTTACCTGGACGAGGATCTGGAATTCCAAATAACTCATTTGCAAGAATAAAGAATGCTACACCAACTAATAAGCCTATATAACTAACTGAGTTTATAATACCGTTTGCTCTTCCTCTCTTCTCAATTTCAACTGTATCTGGGATAAGAGAACGTTCAGCAACTAAAAATGCATTTGAAGCGAGTCCAATAATTACCACATCGATGATTAGACATATAAAATAATTCAATGACAATCCAAATAACATCATAGCTACACCAGCTACGATTCCCATTAACAAATAAGGGCGTCTTCGACCAAATTTAGTCCTCGTATTATCGCTTACAATCCCCCATACTATCATTATTATGAGACCCATTGTTGCTGATAAAGAAACCATAATCGATATGTATATTTCTGGTAAAAAAAGGACATGAACTAAGTAGGTATTGAAATAACTTTGCTCATAAAAGAAGAATAGATAATCTCCCATGTAGAGCAATCCAATTAATAACACTTGTCTTCGAAGAAATTTACTAAACACTTTTTCTTTCAAATTAATATACCCTTTTTTTTAAGAAGTAATTATTTTTTTTTTAATCTTTACTAGAAAAAGAATGTATGTATTGAGGGAAAATTTAAGAATATTCTGCGCTTCTTTATTTTTAATTGATGATAAGAAATGTAGTTTTTTCAGCAAGAGAAGATCACGAAGTAATAAAAGGCGTTATAAATCGACTTAAAAATTTACCTGATGTTAACTTACACTTTCACGATCCTACAAAAAAGTTTTTTAACCTTTCTAGAATGCCTAAATCGATTAAAGATGCAGATTTAATTATTGTTAAAGTGAGGAACGATTGTTCTATCGATTTGCTACACTATGCGAAGACGCATCAAATTCCAACGCTACATAATGTCGATACAGTTCTAATGTGCAAAAACAAGATATCCCTTGATTACGCTCTAAGAAGAGTAATTAAAAACCATCCTCAAATTCGTAAAAAGTTTTCATTTCCTAACTCTTGGAATAATAATGTTACAGACGTTCTTAAATTTAAAAGATGGGCTTTACCTAAGCTTCCAATTGTAATTAAAAGTCATTATCAGCACGATAAATATAATAGATTTAATTTCTTAGTTAAAAAGATTGAAGAAGTAGATGAATTTTGCGATAGGTATAAACATCTTTTATATTACGATGTGTATATTCAGAAATTTATTGAGTGCGATGGATTTGAAAGAAAGGTTTATGTAATAGGAAATAAAGTATATGGCATTATAAGAGAAAATCCGATTTATATATTTTTAAGAAATAAACCAAATCAAATTGATGTTGACACAATTAAAAGGAAAACATTTAAAATATCTGAAGAAATTAGAGAATTTGCTGAAATCTTATCAAAAGAACTTAACCTTAAAATTTTTGGATTTGATTTAATAAAACTAACAGATAAAAATCGTTTTTACATTATCGATTTAAACGATTTTCCTGGATTTAGAGGAATAAAAAATATAGAAGATACCTTATCCAGTTATTTAGTGGAATATATTAGAAATTTATAGATTCTATCCGAAAAACATGAAAGGTACAATTATTACAAATGCTAATACTCCATATAAGATGCAGAAATTACTAAAATTGATTTTTTGCGCGATTTTCAACAAAAGTTCCATTGAAAGGTAACCTACAATGAAACTAACTGCTGTTATAATCAAAATTGTGAAGATATCAATTGTTCCAAAAACCGATCCTTCTCCAAATATAATATCCATTCCAATAGATGCGAGTACTACAGGAACCGACATTAAAAAACTTAATTTTAAACTTTGATCTTGGTTATATTTCTCGAATAGGATAGTAGATACAGTGAAGCCTGAACGGGATATTCCCGGAAGTATGGCAATCCCTTGAATTAACCCAGCTATGCTCGAATCCTTGATGAGTTCCCGATCTGACACGGTATTGATAGTTTTTTTTCCAAATTTCTTTCTAAAAGTCAGTAAAACAATTCCAGTTACAATTAGTAAGCCAGAAATCACTAAAGTTAAGACATCACCTTGTGTTGCAGTAAAAACTTCTATTATAACAAATTTAAACAGGAAATATAATGGGATAGCCGTTATAGCAGTCCCAATCGTAGCATAAATTAACCAATTTCTCTTCTTAATATCACCTTCATCAATTTCAAACTTCCTTGGTAATATAGATTTAATGATTTGGATATAATCTTTTCTTAATTTTATCAAAACCGCGATCGCAGTTCCCAAATGTACCCAAATGCTTAAACTAAAAGCTTTTTCAGGAGGAATACCAAAAAAATTAATTGAAACCATCATAACTTGTCCCGAAGAAGAAATGGGGAGCCATTCAAATAATCCTTGTAGTATTGCTATTATTATATATTCAATCATATCAATAACTCAAATCTTTTCATTCCTTCAACTATACAATTAATTATCTCATTACGTGCTTTTCGAAAACCTT
>JAUWDN010000299.1 GCA_030608765.1 Promethearchaeota archaeon | reverse complement strand
TTTTTTATCTTTATGTTTCCTATTTTTTATTCTTCTTTGAAATGCTATTTGCATTAATTTTAGCATTAAGAAAATTATATATAGTAAAAGTAACAAACTATAAATAGGAAATATAGTAAAAGTATTCAAACATAAAGTTCAATATTTCTCCTTGTTTAGGTTGATAACTAAGCATTCTACAACCAAAACATAGAACACGCAATCCGTTGGTGAAACCCTTGAGTAAAGCATCATATAAATTTAAAGTGTGTCTATTTGGTCCTGGTAACGTAGGTAAAACCTCATTACTTATTAGATACATCAAAGACTACTTTAATCCCGACTTAAAGCAAACCATTGGTTCAAATTTCCTAATTAAAGATGTGGAAATTGATAAAACAAACGTAAGACTTTTATTATGGGATATTGGAGGGCAAGATCAATTTGCTAAACTACGTACGATTTATTTTAAGGGAAGTAATGCCGCTTTTGGGGTATTTGATGTTACAAACCCACAATCTCTCTTGAAATTACCTGGTTGGGTTAGCAGTATTAAAAAAACCGTGAAAAAAACAATTCCGATGATTATTGTTGGAAACAAGATTGATTTGGAACGCCAAATTGAAAGGCAGGAAGCAGAAGATCTAGCAAAACGATTGAATTGCGATTATTTAGAAACCTCTGCTAAAACGGGAGAAAAAGTCGAGATAGCTTTTGAGAAAATAGCACGAGCATGTATGACTTCGATTGAAGAATAAACAATATTAAAGAATAGTTTATTTTTAAGCTCTTTCTAACTTAATTTTATGTCGTACTTTTGTAGTTCTTCAACTAAATTATCCAATCCTATAAATCTTATTGCATTTATCCCCATTTCTCGGGCTGCCCTCACGTTATTCAAGCCATCGTCGATAAATAAAACTTCTTCTGGTTTACACCCCGCTTTATCTAAGGCAAGTTCATAAACTTTTGGATCTGGTTTAGTTATATGTATCTCATGCGAGAGTATGAATTCATCAAAGAGTTCCCAAATATCCCATTTTTGCTTTTTCAAGTATTTCCAATGGCTAGAATTAATATTTGACATACAGATTAACTTGAGATTGTTTGCTGACTTGATATTTCTAATTAATTCTACCATATCTAGATTGAGGTCGTTAATAATGCTATTAAAAGAAGCGTAAAATTGTTTTTGATCGAGCGAACAATCTTCAAGAATTTCGCAACTTTGTTTATAAAATTCCTCATCTGTAATTTTACCTTGATGATAGGTGTCTGATTGACGAAAAAATTCTAACATAATAAGGGTTAGGGGCTTATTTAAGGGAGATGGTGTTATTATATCGTTAAAAAATCTACTGAAATCTAATTCAATAAGAACATCCCCTAAATCAATTATAATACACTTTATTTTTATAGTCAACCACCACTGAGAGATAATTTCTCGTTTTACTTTCTAAAATAAACTTTTGTCGAAAAGTGTCTAAACGGTTTAGGTAACTTGTGTTTAGGGAAACCCTTAGTTTCTTCGTTAAGCATGTTGATTAATTCACTTAATTTTATGTTGTTTATATTTTTTGATGTTTGTTTTTTTGGACCAATGGGTTTACCGATAAGTCTTTTTCTTACTGAAATAGTTTGATTTTCTTGTTCATTTTTACCTAAAATTATTGTATACGGTATCCATTCTATTTCAGCTTGTCTGATTTTTTTGCCTAATTTTTCGTCCCTATCGTCAAAATCTACCCTATAAGATTCTCTACTTAGAATCTCCAAAACTTTTTCTCCATAATCCTTCTGAACATTACTTATTGTTAAAATTCTTACTTGGATTGGGGATAACCAAGTTCTAAATCCCGGAACGATTGTGTCTTTTTCTCGTATGGCAGTTTCAATCAAACCCCATAGGATTCTTTCTAATCCCCCTGTTGGAGAATTGTGGAGGATTACTGGATACTTCTTTACACCATTAATATCTGTAAAATGAATGTCATATTTTTGTCTCTTTTTTCCTTTGTTATCAACCATATATTCAAGCGAGCTTTCTACGTCAATTTGGTTAGTTGAGAGTGTAGCGCTTTTATTTTGAGCTGAGAGAACTGGTCTTTCGAATTTTAAAACAAAGTAAAAGTATCTTTCTTCCCATAATTCTAATAAAGCTGGTTGTCCTTCTTTCTTTATCAATTCTTTAATCCATTCCTTGTTTTCTCTATAAAAATCTTGAGTTGTTCTGAAAATTATGTAAGATTTTATTCCTAGGTCGTCTAAAAGATTTCTTATTAAGAAGTATTGACTTTTAAATTCTTCTACTGAGGACTTTACATCTTTGCATAATGTGTGCATATCAGGCATTACAAAACTTCTTAATCTTCTCAAGCCTGAAAGTTCTCCTTTCATTTCCCGTCTAAAGGAATACTGTTCCCATTCATATACTCTTAATGGGAAATAATGAGGTTTTAAATTCATAGAGCTTATTAAATCAAATAGTAAGAAATCAGAAGCATATCTTAATATATATCTATCATTTCCTGATTCAACCCAATAACTCCTCGCTGGAAAACGTGCAGTTTGTGCTGTTAACTTTTTGTTTTTAGTCGTATACATAAGAGGAGTGTCAATAAGAATAGCGCCATAATCAATTATCCTATCTTCTACAAAGCTTTTGATCAAGTTTTTCATGATCACTCCTTTACTATACCAACGGAGATTCCCCGCATCTGTATTTGGATC
>JAUWDN010000103.1 GCA_030608765.1 Promethearchaeota archaeon | reverse complement strand
TAATCGAGAAGAAGTAGGGCAGATTACCATTTTAGTAGGGATAGATTCTTCGCGAGATAATATTTTATCCCATATAGAAAGTGGGTCAAACCATATCATTCATTTTGTCGGAAATGTCTTTTACTCTAAATGGAATCCTCGAGATAGTTTTTTTCTAACGAACGATAACGAGATTGTTACATTTAATGACATTAATAATTCAATTCAATCAAGTCAATCTAGATTACAACCTTTTTTGTTTTTCAATTCTCAAATTTACGACGTACAAGGAAAAAAGTTAAGAAATGTTTTAAGGACATTTGGAGAAATTGTTGAAAATTTTGATTACGATAGAATCATCGGTATTATCTCTAGAAATTACCCTATTTTTGATAACGAGACTAATGAAGTAATAGCTAATTTTTACAGTAATTTATTTAACCATCATAGTCAAGGGGTTTCTCTACTGAAAGCTCGCCAAGCATGTATGGCAAACAAAATGACTAAACTTGTAGAACAGACGTTTAAAGATTTATCTGTTGAAGAGGGTACTAAAAGCATTGATTTAGAAAGCTCTTTAGCTATATCAAGTTTTATTTTATTTGGAAACCCTTGGAAAAAAATAAGTTAAAGTATTATATTAATTATATTAATATTAGAAATTAGGAAACTAAAAATGATTAGATTTGTCTGACAGAATAATAGAATTACGGCGTGAAAATTCAAGGCTTAAGAATGAGGTCCAAAATCTAGAGAACAAAGTTTTATCATTAGTTGGAATGATAACTTTGAAGTCTTCGGGTGGTTCTGAAGGTAAAAATATCCTCAACGAGCATTTACTTAACCTAATTATTTCAACAAAACAACAGTTAAATATTGTATCTCCTAAGATTGATAAATTTTATGCCAATGAAATTAAAAAGTTAACTCAGAAGGGTATTCCCATTTTAATAATTACTAACGATAGACGGGGTATTCCGAAAGATTTTCAGGAGAATTATGACGATTTAAAAGCGACATCTGGAGTGAATATTATAAATAATCCCAACGTTAGATATTTATTAGTTTTCAATTCGGAGGAAGGTATATACTCTGGAGGATCGCTAGTATGGGAAGAGTTAGAAAAATCAATTTTGATAATTACATCAATTAGAGAAGCTGCAAAACTTAGAAAAATAGCAGAGATTTTTAGCTTGATGCTCCCTTCGTTTATGAGGGGGAAGTAAATAATCGATTTTTATTTAATTATTAAGAACAAATAAACTTTCTTTTGATTTATGGTATATAGGAGTAATACTGAACCAGAGTTAGCACATAAGTGACAGAAATTAATTCTAAGCAAATTACTGAATTGTTTGGTTTAAGTTCAGAGATTTACAGCGAAACTGCGAAGTTTCTAAAAGAACAAGAACAATTGAAGAAAATAGAGTTTCAAAAAAAATATCACCTTTGGGAATCTGTTTTTAAAAATATATATGGTAAAGATATTACCAAAGCACTTTTTCTTAAACATTCTTACTTTGCTATAATTTTGAAGATTTTAGTACTAGTTAAAGCAGACAATCTAGAAGAAAAAAATCTCATTAAAGAGTACAATTTACCAGAATTAGAATACTTTTTCTGTCCTGATTTGGAAAGAGATTTTGTTAACGAAGTACATAAACTACTAGAAAATTCTCACTTTTCTCCTCAAGATATCTTTCAAGAATTATACCAACAATTTTTTCTTGTGATAACAAGACATAAAATAGGAGAATTTTACACACCTTCAAACCTTGTTAAAGGAATGATTGATGATGTCTATAAGGTTGGAATGAAAACTTTAGATCCTTCTTGTGGCTCCGGTAGTTTTTTAATAGAGCTCATAGTTAAAATATTAAACTCCAATATTAAAAAATCATTAAAATTTGAAGCGATAGAAAATATTTTTGGGTTTGATATCAATCCTTTGGCAACATTAACGGCGAAAATAAATATCTTATTATTGCTCATTGAAGTTTACGAAGTGGAGATAAGTAAACTTCCAATTATCAATATTTTTTTAATAGACGCTCTTTTTCCTGATCAGTACGAAGAAAATTTAGAAATTAATTTACCAATTCTTTATAATTCGTTTGATTTAATCATTGGTAACCCCCCTTGGTTAACTTATAAAGATATTACTAACAAAAAGTATCAAGTTAAAATTCGAACATTATCGGGAACTTTAGGAATTAAACCTACAAGCCAATACATCACGCATATCGAGTTAGCGTCGATTTTTTTTTACGCCACACCCTTATCATATTTAAAAGTGGGGGGAAATATCTTTTTTGTACTTACTAAAAGCGTTTTAAACGGAGATCATTGTTTTAAGTTCCGTGCGTTTTCAGTTTTTAATAAGATTGAAATATGGGATTTTCCAAACAGTAACATCTTTAATGTAGAGCATATCTGTTTAAAAGCAGAATTTATAGGGAACAATACCAAGATTCTAATTTCTGAGAAATATCCAATTAAAACTAAAATTTATGATAGCGATCTTAAACTTCAGCAAATAACCAACTATACTAGCTTAGAGTTTGATGAAAACGGAGCTAGAATTATTATGCCCGAAGAAGATTTAAAATTCTTAGATTCACTTTCCCCAAGTGAGTATAAAACCAAATTTTTTCAAGGAGCGACTTTAGTCCCCCGAACTTTAGTTTTTTTTAAAATTAATAAAGAAGATGCTAATTACTTAGATATTTCTTCTGATCCCGAAGCTAATTTGCGCGTAAAGAAAACTTGGAGATTTACATTTCAAAATGTGAAAATTGAAAACAAATTCAGATTTAAGGCTTTCTTAAATAAAGATTTAATCCCTTTTTATATTAAGAAGTTCAAAAATGTTTTTTTACCAATTAACCAGAATTTTGAATTTGACGAAAATTTTCTTCGGGAAAATCCACGAGCGTTAGAATTCTATGATAAACTCAATTTATTTTACCGGGAAAACAAAAAGGAAACGAGCGCAATTAATACGCTTTTTTCAAATTTAAATTATTGGAATAAATTAACAAAACAAGTTAAAAATAAGCAGTATATAGTTGTATATAACGCAAGTGGCTCACAGTTAAAGTCAGCAGTTATCGATAATGAAGAAAAAGAGATAATTATCTGCTCAGAAAATTACTATTATTCTACAGATTCGCAAAACGAGGCATATTATTTATCAGCTATCTTTAACTCCCCAATACTGTCGAAAAACATAAAATTAATTAAATCCAGCAGGCATATTCATAAAAGACCTTTCTTGTTTCCCATCCCAGAATATGATCACGATAATGAAATTCATAGAAGATTAGCAAAAAAGAGTCAAAAATACCAATCAATAGTGCATGATTTAGTACATAACAATCCTAAGATAACCTCTGAGAAAGTTAGAACATTCCTCAATCGTAAGCTAAGTAAGTTAGATAACACGACAAAAGAAATTGTTTTTAAGAGTTAAATTAACGAGAAAATTAACTATTTCACCGTTTTTATCAACAATTTGAATTTTAGAAAAGTTTATCTTTCATAAAGATTATATATACTTGAATAAGAGTGAAAAAGAAAGTATTTTTTAGTGAATAAATAAATTGAATTTTACAGAATTAGGAATTAACGAACATAACGTTAATCAATTAAAAAAACTTAGCATAGTAAAACCTACACCTGTCCAACAAAAGGCTATTCCTTTAATTTTAAAGGGCCAAAATATTATGGCTCAAGCGAGGACTGGTAGTGGAAAGACTTTAGCTTTTGTACTTCCAATTATCGAAAATTTGAAATTTCAGCCCAATGAGGCTTTAATATTAGTCCCTACGCGAGAGTTAGCGACTCAAATTTACGAAGTCATTAGAGATTTAGGGAATTCAAGGGTAAAAGCAACTCCAATATATGGAGGTGTTTCTATCAATAACCAGATAACGAAATTGGAAAATGGAATTAATATTGTCATTGGAACTCCTGGGAGAATCATCGACTTATACAAAAGAAGAAAGCTAAGGTTAAACGACATGAGATTTGTCGTAGTCGACGAGGCCGATAGGATGTTTGATATGGGCTTCACCCCTGATGTAAAATATATTTTAGATCAAGTACATACGAACTTCCAGTTTATGCTTTTCTCTGCTACTTTTGACAACGGAATCAGAGAATTAGTAAAGAAATATTCAAAAAATAAATTTGAATTTCTCAATTTGAGTAGAGACCACTTAACTGTTGGAAATACGAGACAATTCTATTACATGATAGATAATTATAGCGACAAGTTCAAAACATTCGTTAAAGTTGTACGAAGAGAAAAACCTAAACACTTGTTGGTCTTCGTAAACACCAAAAAAACAGCTGCTTGGTTATCTAATAGATTGAAATCCCGTAATAATTTCAATTATAGAGTAGAGCTCATTTCGGGGGATTTGTCACAATTTCAAAGGGAAAAGATTTTAAAAGGATTCAAAAGCCATAAAATCAATCTACTAATCGCGACCGATGTGGCTGCTCGGGGCCTAGATATTAATAACATATCCCATGTATTTAATTACGATATTCCTAAATATCCAGAAAATTACGTGCATCGAATAGGAAGGACATCTCGAATGAATAAACTCGGAGTTGCTATAACGCTAGTTGTTAAAGATGAATACGAATATCTCTGCCACATCGAGGGATTAATTGACAAGGAAATTAAGTTGAGGGTTTTGGATTCACAAGGAAGAGGAGAAGAGGGTCGTTATCATAATCCTTTTTATTAAGGCTTACTGAGAAGAAAAAACTTTTTGATTTACAAAGTTTAATAAATAATTATTATTATTAGTTTATAAAATCAAACTGGATTTAATTGTAAAAGAGGTTATAACCATTGCCAAGTAGACGAGGAGACGGTACTTTAGTATTTAAAATTTGCTTTTATGGTCCTTCTCTAGGGGGTAAAACCACGGCATTAGAATGGGTTTATAACCGAGAAGGTTTAGCCTCAGGTGACATGCAACAAATACAGGACCCTACTGGACGAACACTATTTTTTGATCGAGTAGTCGCAAGAGTTTCTAATGTAGTGTTTCAGGTTTACACAGTAGCAGGCCAACGCAGACATAAGTTCCAGCGTCAAACAGTTTTAAAAGGAACAGACGCGGTGATATTTACCTGGGACAGCCTAATAGATCAATTTGGAGAGAACATATGGTCTCTCAAGGAATTACTCAAATTCTATGGAAGTAAATTAATTCCACCTGCACTGTTCGACCCACCTGAAGTACCAATAGTTGTTTTAGCAAACAAAAGGGATTTAGAAGATATAGTAGCTATTTCTAAGGTAAGGCAAGTACTAGACACCGCAAAACTTAACCATTGCTTAATTTATGAAACCATAGCTATTACCGGGGTTAACGTAAAAAGAGCTTTTGTCTACGCTGCTCGACAGGCTGTGTTAAATCATTATAAGAAGTTAAGCGGAAAGGCAATGGATTCAAAAGCATTTTAGTAAAAAGTGTTCAGCAACTTTTTTTTAATTCTTATCATCTATTAACATTAGATTTATTTTATAAATATATTATTTCAGGAACAATGTTATCTTTAGAAATTCTAAGATAACCATATGAACTTATTACAGTAAATTTATTATCTATGGGTG
>JAUWDN010000138.1 GCA_030608765.1 Promethearchaeota archaeon | reverse complement strand
GGATCCACCACAATCCTCTACTGTTTTAATAACCGTATCCCACACTTCTTGGTAAAATTCAAGATCGGTTAATTCTTTTGGAGGAACTCCAGCAAATGTAAAATAAAATCCTACTCCATTAGGATAAAAGTGTGATACATGGGCAGTAATCATTACCATACCTTTTACTTTTTTTGTAGCTTCTATTACAGAATGATACATGTCTGCTGCCTTATCCCATAAAAATCCAATTTCAATGGTATCGAAAACCAATTGAAAGGTTGGAGTCGATGAAGTATCTGTTACTTTAAATCTAGTTTCAAACCAGTGCTCAACTGGTTCATCGCCACATTCAACACCATTATTATTCTCGCATGTCTCTTTTGTAATTTGCTCTTCAAGATCGACGAGTCTTCCAATACCTTCACAAACAAATACAACCATAACCTTGTTTTTGGCTTTTTCTATATGACCAAAATGTCTGAATGTTTCATCAGCATCGTAAATTCGCATAACTGCAGGATATATTTGTTGTCTTAATATTTGTCTAGTAGCTTCTAACGAATCCTCAAAAGTAGGAAACGCATAAGATATTAGCGTTCTCTTTTCAGGAGATGGCCAAATTTTTAGCGTCGCTTTTGTTACTATTCCCAGCGTACCTTCTCCCCCGATAAAAAGTTTGTCAAATTGAGGACCTGTTGATGCTCTGGCAATTGGTTTAAAATTTATAATATCTCCCTTAGGCAAAACGATTTCCATACCCATAACGATATCTTCGATTTTACCGTATTTTGTTGAGAATTGTCCAGCTGCTCTATGAGCTATCCAACCTCCCAATGAAGACGTGTAAAGGGATTGCGGTATATGACCGGTAGTGTAACCTTTATCGTTTAAAAATCGCTCTAAATTCATGCCATTTATTCCAGTTTGAGCTGTAACAGTTAAGTCTTTGTCGTTTATCTCTAAGACTTTGTTAAATTTCTTCATGTCTAGAATAATTCCACCGCGTATAGCAATAGCTCCTCCTACAACGCCAGATCCTTCAGCATACGGTATAACAGGTATCTTTTCTTTGTTCGCAAGCTTTAAAATTTCAGAAATTTGTTCTACAGTTTCAGGCCAGGTAATAATATCTGGTAATCCCGCAATTTTTCCTTGTAATGTCCAATTAAATGCTATAAGTGTAGAATCTTTAGTATATGCTAATATATCTATATTTTTTGTAGAAACATTACTCTCTCCTACTATCTCAGCTAATTTAGACACAATCTTCGTCTTATTTTTGATTTCCTCTCGATTATCCTTATAAATTAAATCAAACTCGTTTAGATCCATAAGAAATTAAAACTCATTCTATTATTATTATCTAATTAAATGATTAGAATTAATTTAAAATTTCTACTTTCAAATTAACCTTTAAAGTCTTTAAAACTAAGGGAAAAAAGAAAATTTAGTTTAATACATTGTTTCTCCCGTAATCCTGTTCACTTTTAAGTGTCTGAATCTAGCTTCAGTTTTATTTAATTCTGGACTCGCAGATATCTTCGCTGCTACTTCTGGTGGAAATAAATAGTTTGCCATTTTGATAATCAATTGTGGAGTTTCAATACAATTTAATAGTTTTAAAATCTCAAATGAGTAGAATAGTTCAGATATTAAATCAAAATTAGTATCTTCTGAAACTTTAAGTAGTTCTAAATTCCTGTAAATCTTAGAAATAGTGCTTTCTAACAAGTTGTAATCTTTTAACTTGTCTAAAGTTTTTCTCATATAGTTACAAAATAGTACGTAATAAGTTGCTTCTGACGAAACGAAACCGTCTCTATATTGTTTTATTCCTTGAGGTGTTAATCTTTGCTCCAATTCTTCCAATATTGCGATTATATTATCTTCTACATTTCGAGCGTGTATAAGGCCGTAAATTTTTAAAATGACAACTAATTGAGATGTTTCTAAATCCTTAAGATACGCTGGTTCGAAATATTTAGCGTCAGTTTCGATCATTCTATTAAGTTGAACATTTGTAAGCCACAATTTCATATAAGAAGTTGCTTTCAGAAGATAGTACACTCCGTCAGTAGCTTGTACTAAAGGTGCTTCAAACTCATCTATCCCTTCCTCATATAAATCTAATAAAAAATTCTTTACTTTAGTTTCATCCAATTTTACATTCAATGCATCAGCTAAGAAAAGCCCGCAATAATATAGGTCAGGATTTTTCAATGTAACTAAGGGAATAGTCATTAACCATTCGTCTATGTTGTCCGAAATATAATTCTTAATATGAGAAAAATCAAATTCTTCTTCTAGATGAAAATCACTAATTAGACGATATATTAAATATAAGAGTTGTAACTTTTCTTTTGGATCTGATAGATCCTCTAACATTTCAATATTTTTTTTATCTAATACTAATTTTTCTTCAAATTTTTTATGTATTCGAAGATATTTCTTCAAATTTTCTTTTTTTTTGGGATACTCGTTAATGAGATCTTTTAAGTTTTTCAATTCTACAATAAATTCTAAGCTCAAAAAATTAGCTGATTTCAAATTTAGCATTATAGGACTGACATTATTTATATCCACTAAATATTCTACAATTTTTTCTAAAAAAATCTCGTATAATATTGGAGCTATTTTTAAATCATAAATTTGATGGATAGTAAGTTTTTCGATTATATCATAATGATTTTGTTTAACAAACGGGTCTAAAAATATGTATTCTAGCTCTTCTCTTTCAAATCCAAGTTCTACTAAATCTGATTTAACTAAATCCTTAAGTTTAGTAAATTGGCTATTTAGGTCATCATTTTTATCTTTATTTATTTCCTTAAACTCGTTAATTCTATTGTGAAAAAACTGATCTAGACTATTAAATAAATAGTCTTCATTGTCTAAGTATAACCTAGAAATATTCAATAATCCTTGAAATATCATTTAGAGCTACGCCAATTTTTAATTTATTTAAATTCTCTGATAGTAGCGATATTCTTTAAATTATAAATGTGAGAATAAAAATTAAAACTTTATTATAATAAAATAAAGCAAAACTACAATACATTTCAAGAAATTAACCTTAGCAATTTTTCGTTGAAATAACTTTAATATTTATGTTTAATTCCTATTCAATATATTTTAAAGATTTTAATTTAAACTTGAATATACACCAAACGCTAAATTGTGGTAATCTATGACAAGTAATATCTTCGGCACCTCTGGGATTAGACGCGTATTTCAAAATTATTCCGAATCAGATTTAAGATTCACGCCGCAAATGGCTTTAGAAGTTGGTTTGGCTTTAGGGACCTATTTAAAAGGGGGATCTGTCGTTATCGGAAAGGATATCAGAACTTCAGCATTACCTATAGAATACGCATTAATTTCTGGCTTGGTAAGTACGGGATGTAATGTGAAAACATTAGGAATTGTAACCACACCCACATTAGCGATGTCTCTAAGATATTTAGATGCAAATGCTGGAGTTATGATTACTGCTTCCCACAACACCCCTGAGTATATTGGTTTAAAACTTTGGAACCGTTCAGGAATAGGTTATTCCCACGAGCAGGAAGGAGAAATTTCGAAATTATATGACGAGAAGAATTTTATTGATATCAAATGGGATCAAGTTGGAAAAGTTACTCCGGTTAATGATATTAACGATAAACACATTTCAGATATAACAAATCGTATAATATTTGATGGGAGTAAACTTAATGTTATAGTTGACCCCGGAAACGGAGCGGGATGTGAAATCGTCCCAAGACTATTAAGTATTTATAACGTAAACATTATTACAATCAATGCACAAATGGATGGTAAATTCCCTGGTAGAAATTCAGAACCTAGTGAAAAAAATTTAATTCAGATCTCCAAATTTTTGAAAATATCAACGCAAGAAGATATTGGAATAGCGCTAGATGGGGATGCTGATAGAGTTATTTTTTTAGATGAAACCGGTGAAATTGTTGATCCAATTAGGTTATTAGCGCTTCTGGCAAAATATTATATACAAAATAATAGAAATAACCTTTCTAAGAACGATATGAGAGTATCTACTCCTGTAAACTCATCTAGTTTAATTGAGGATGTGTTACAACCACTAGGTTGCGAGATATTAAGAACTGAAGTCGGAGATATCCAAGTAGCTCAAGCTTTACATGAGAATGGGGGATTTTTAGGTGGAGAAACCTCAGGTACTTATATTTGGCCAAGCTTCCATTTAGGACCAGATTCAATAGTCACAATCGGAATAGTATTACAAATAATGGTCAAAACAGGAAAAAGATTAATAGAATTATTGAAAGAAATTCCAAAATATCCCTATTACCGTCAGCAATTTCAGCTTAAGGAAGATATTCCCTTTACTGATGAAATCAACCAAAAAATTATTACTGAGATGAAAGAGAGCTTCGATTCTATGGGAAAAAAAATAAAAACGATTAATAAAATGGACGGTTGTAGATTCGATTACGATAATGGATGGATTTTAATAAGACGTTCAGGAACAAGCCCCTATTTAAGAATCTCTGGTGAATCTAACATAGATATAAATCAATCAATTGAAATGAATAAAATAGCGGAAGAAAAAATGAAGAAGTTAAATTTAATATAGAGTTTTTGTTAAACCTTTATTATTATATTTGAAGTTAACTGTTTCCAATTTCTATTTCTATTTCTATTCCTTTTTGTTCAAGCTTTTTTTTGTTAGCAAGAAGTTCTCGACCAGAAATCTTATCTAAAATATAAATTAAATTGCCGCCTTTTTTGGAATATCTCTG